>DATBXI010000075.1:0-9192 GCA_036514355.1 Desulfuromonadaceae bacterium | reverse complement strand
CTAAGGAGGGGATCTCCTGCGAGGTGCTGGACCTGCGTTCCCTTTCGCCCCTGGACGAGCCCGCCATCCTGGCTTCGGTCCGAAAGACCGGCCGGGCCGTGGTGGTGGAGGAGTGCTGGCGCACCTGCGGCCTGGGGGCCGAGATAGCGAGCCGCATCTTCGAGAACTGCTTCGACTCGCTGCAGGCGCCGGTCAGGCGGGTCTCCGGCCTGGACGTGCCCATGCCCTACTCGCGCAAGATCGAGAAGCTGTGCATCCCCCAGAAGGAGGGGATCATAGAGGCGGTGAAGGCGGTGATGCAGGGTGCATACTAAAAGCGATTCATAGGTTCCATGCGACCCATAGGACCTATAAATGCAAAAGCAGGTATTCTTATGGCTACCGAAATTACCATGCCCAAACTGTCCGACACCATGACCGACGGCCGCTTCATCGGCTGGCGCAAGAGCGTGGGGGAGCGGGTGGAGCGGGGGGACGTGATCGCCGAGGTGGAGACCGACAAGGCGGTCATGGAGCTGGAGGCCTTTAACTCGGGGGTCCTGTTGAAGGTCATGGCCACAGGTGGCGAGACCGTGCCCGTGGGCACGGTGCTGGGCCTGATCGGCGAGCCGGATGAGGTGGTGCCCGATATGCTGGCAGCAGCGCCTGCTGCATCGGCTCCCCTGCCTGAAACGCCCGTGCAGGCGCCGTTGTCCGAGCCGCCCGTACCTCCTGCCGCGCAAACGCCGGCTCCGGAAAGTGCACCGCCACCCCAGCCGGAAGAGGGGCACGAGAAGGCCTCGCCCCTGGTTCGGCGCATGGCGCGGGATGCGGGCATTGACCTGGCGCAGGTGCAGGGGAGTGGCCCCGAAGGACGGATTCTGCAGGGGGACCTGGAGGCGCTCATCGCCGCCCGCGGCGCGGGCACTGCTCCGGTTGTACAGCCGGGCGCCGCAGTAACGCCGGCACCCGTCGCAGGGGCGGAGATGCCGCCCCAACCGGCCGGTATGCCGCCGGCAAGCGCCATGCGCCAGGCGATCAGCGCCACAGTGACCCGTTCCTGGCACGAAATCCCCCACTTCACGGTCACCATGGAAATCGACATGCGGGCCTGCGCCGAGATGGTGCGCGAGGTGAAGGGGGGCGACCATGCGGTGGGCTATAACGCCCTGGTGATCAAGGGGTGCGCCACGGCCCTGGGCCGTTTCCCCCGGCTGTACGCCGCCACAGGACCGGGCATCTCCATCGGCTTTGCCGTTGCCCTGGACGACGGCCTGCTGGTGCCGGTCATCCGGGAGTGCGACCGGCGTTCGCCCCGGGACATCGAGGCCGAGGCCGCCCGGCTGGCGGACCGGGCCCGCAGCGGCCGGCTGACCCAGGCCGAGCTTTCCGGCGGCGGATTCACCGTGTCCAACCTGGGGATGTACGGCGTGGACCAGTTCATGGCCATCATCATGCCCGGCCAGGTGGCCATCCTGGCGGTGGGGACGGTGACCGGGCGCCCCGCGGTGCGGGATGGCGCGCTCGTCGTTGCCCCGACCATGCGGGTTACCCTGTCCGCCGACCACCGCGTGGTGGACGGCGCCCATGCAGCGGCCTTCCTGGCGGAACTGCGGCGCATCCTGGAACAGCCGTTGCCCCTGTTCCTGTAAGCCGGCAGGTGGGAGAAACCTTGACAGCAGCGTCTTCTCGCTCCACTATGACACCCTGTTACCGTTCACTGCACCAGCTCCCGGAACGAGGAGAACCGTATGACAGCTGACGAGCACCGGGTACCGGTCGAACGGCTCCGGTGGAGTTGCGATCCGGCCCTGTTCGACTTCGAGACCACCGAGCAGCTTCCCGACCTGGAAGACGCCATCGGCCAGAAACGGGCGCTGCGCTCCATTGAATTCAGCCTGGGCATGGAAGAGACCGGTTTCAACCTCTACGTCTCGGGCGAGACCGGTACCGGCCGTGCCTCCACTATCCGCGCCCTCCTCAAAAAACGCGCCAGGACCGAGCCGCAGCCCCATGATTGGGTCTACGTCGCCAACTTCAAGGACAGCGATTCGGCTGTTTCCCTCTCGCTGCCGGCCGGCAGGGGGAGGGAGTTGGCGGCGGATATGCGGGACCTGGTGGAAGCCTTCAAGATCGACATCCCCAAGGCCCTGGAGAGCAAGGAGTACGAGACCCGCCGGGCCGAGATACTGGAGGAGTACCAGTCCAGGAACAACGAACTGTTCCAGGGACTGGAAAAGGAGGCCGAGACCCAGGGTTTCACCCTGCAGCGGACGGTCTCCGGGCTGGTGGTGGTGCCCCAGAAGGAGGGGCGCAACTTCACCCAGGATGAGTACGAGGCGCTCTCCGACGAGGAACGCGACAAGCTGGAGCAGACAGGCAAGGAGCTGACCGAGCGGCTCAACGACGTCCTGCGCCAGGTGCGCGACAGCGAGAAGGCCACCAAGGACGGCCTGGCCCAGGCGGACCGCGAGCTCGGCATGTCCTGCCTGGGGCACCGCCTGGACCCGCTGCGGGAAAAATATGCCGGGTTCCCCAAGGTGCTGACCTACCTGGAGGCGGTCCAGGAAGATATCATCAACAACCTGGAGGACTTCAAGCCCCAGGCCGCCCAGCCCCAGATCCCCGGCCTGAAGCTCCCCCGCCAGGAGCCGACCTTCGAGCGGTACGAGGTCAACGTGCTGGTGGACAACAAGGAGAGCGCGGGCGCCCCGGTCGTCTTCGAGTCCAACCCCACCTACAACAACCTGTTCGGCCGTATCGAGCACGTCATGCAGTACGGCGGCGTGGCGGTGACCGACTTCACCATGATCAGGGCCGGGGCGCTGCATCGGGCGAACGGCGGCTACCTGGTGATCGACGCCCGGGAGGTGCTGATCAACCCCTTTGTGTGGGATGCGCTCAAGCGCTGCATCCGCACCGCCGAGATCAGGATCGAGGACGTGCTGGAGCAGTACCGCTTCATGACCATGGTGACGCTCAAGCCCGAGCCGGTGCAGCTCCAGGCCAAGATCATCATGATCGGCACCCCCTGGATCTACTACCTGCTCTTCTACCTGGATCCGGACTACCGCAAGTTTTTCAAGGTCAAGGCCGAATTCGACAGCCATGTGGCCCGCACGCCGGAGATCATGCGGGATTACGCCCTGTTCGTGGCCACCCATTGCCGGTGCGAGAAGCTCCTGCACTTCGACCGCAGCGGTATCGCGGCCCTCCTGGAGTACACCGCCCGCATGGTGGAAGACCAGCACAAGCTCTCCTCCCAGTTCATGGAGATCGCCGACTTCATCCGCGAGGCCAGTTACTGGGCCCAGAAGGACGGCCGGGAGATCGTTGCCGCCACCGATGTGCTGCGAGCCGCCGAGGAGAATATGTACCGGGTCAACCGCATCGAGGAGCGCATGCACGAGCTGTACGAGGACGGCACCATCATGGTGGATACGGACGGTGCCGTGCCCGGCCAGATCAACGGGCTCTCGGTGATTGCCCTGGGGGACCATACCTTTGGCCGGCCGTCGCGCATCACCGCCCAGGTCTATACCGGCCAGGCCGGCATGGTCAACATCGAGCGGGAGGTCAAGCTGTCCGGCCCGATCCACGACAAGGGGGTGCTGATCCTGACCGGCTATCTGGGAGGGACCTTTGCCGTGGAGCACCCCCTCTCCCTGTCGGCCTCCATCTGCTTCGAGCAGTCCTACGAGGGGGTGGAGGGAGACAGCGCCTCATCCACCGAGCTCTATGCGCTGCTGTCGGCCCTGTCCGGCGTCCCGATCGACCAGGGCATCGCCGTCACCGGCAGCGTCAACCAGCGCGGGCAAATCCAGCCCATCGGCGGGGTAAACTTCAAGATCGAGGGGTTCTTCGCGGTCTGCAAGTCCAAGGGGCTGACCGGCCGGCAGGGGGTAATGATCCCCAAGAGCAACGAACGGCATCTCATGCTGAACGCCGAGGTCATTGCCGCGGTCGAGACCGGCCGATTCCACATCTGGAGCGTGGAGACCATCGAGCAGGGGATCGGGGTCCTGACCGGCATGTCCGCAGGGGTGCGGGGCAAGAACGGCAAATTTCCCCGGGGCACGCTCTACCACCTGGTGGCGGAACGGCTGGGGAAGATGGCGGAACGGCTGCGCAAGCATACGGAAAAGCCAGAGACCGGGCACCGGCGGAAGCCGCGGGCCACACGGACTCCGGCGTCTGCGACAGACTAGAACGTTTTATTTGTCAGGATACATTACAAGACACGAGGTGATCACAAATGGGAATTCAGTGGAGAGACTCGCTTGCCATCGGCGTGGACCAGATCGACAATCAGCACAGGGAGCTGCTGCAGCGTTTCAACGCGCTGCTGGGCGCCTGCGAAGCGGGCAAGGGGATGGACGAACTCAAGAGGCTCCTGGTGTTTCTGGACGACTACATCGTCGAGCATTTCCGGGACGAAGAGCACCTGCAGCGCACCAGCGGCTATCCCGACTATGCGGCTCACAAGCAGGAGCACGACTCCTTTATCGAGCGGGTCATGGCCGTCAAGGACGAGATCAGCGCCGAGGGAGTGGCGGTCCACCATGTCATGGAAACAAACAACATGCTGCTCAAATGGTTGCTGAACCACATCTCCAAGGTGGATACGGGATTAGGAAAATTTCTGCGGGGAGCCAGCTAGATAACGATCAGGGCGCTTCCTGACGGAAGCGCCCTCCAAGCGGCCATCAGTCGCAATCTTCACGCCACAGGCAGCTCCCCTGACCGCATGTCAACGACGCGCCGGTCGCGAAACAGGGCGTATTTCCCTCCGCCTGCTGAATGCTCCGTACCAGTTCCGCCTTTTTCATTTTTCCCGCCTTGATGCCGTGTTGTTTGGCGATTTCCTTGATCTCTTCGAGTTTCATGTCGCTATCACCCCTTGGAATGGAAATGGGAATATTGTACGTATTTAATCAGTATAGCCCATGCCGGTGGTTTTTCCAGCGGCACCCGGGAACAGAGCACAAAAAAAGGCAGGCCCTGGGGCCTGCCTGTGCATGTCGCTGATGGTGGGTGCGTCTAGGCGCGGACGCCGGCGATGCGGAAGAGCGCCTCACGATACTTCTCGCCGGTCTTGGCGACGATTTCCGCCGGAAGCGGCGGGGCCGGCGCGGTCTTGCCCCAGTCGAGGGTCTCCAGGTAGTCCCGCAGGAACTGCTTGTCGAAGCTGGGCTGCGGGCCGCCCGGCTGGTACTGGTCCTTGGGCCAGAAGCGGCTCGAATCCGGGGTCATGCACTCGTCGATGATGATCAGTTTGCCGTCGTGGACGCCGAACTCGAATTTGGTGTCGGCGATGATGATCCCCTTCTGGTCGGCCAGATCCCGGGCCCGGGAGTAGATTTTGATGGTGTAGTCGCGGGCCTGCTCCGCCAGGTCGGCGCCGCACAGCCTGATCATCTCATCGAAGGAAATGTTCTCGTCGTGGGTGCCCAGCTCCGCCTTGGTGGAGGGAGTGAAGATCGGTTCCGGGAGGCGGTCCGATTCCTTCAGCCCGGCCGGCAGCGTGATGCCGCTGATGGCGCCGGTGGCCTTGTAGTCCTTCCACCCCGAGCCGGAGACATAGCCGCGCACGATGCACTCCACCGGCAGCGGTTTGGCCTTCTTGACCCACATGGAGCGCCCCTTGAGCACGTCGGTATAGGGCTGGCAGGCAGCCGGGTAGTCGGCCACATCGGTGGAGAGGATGTGGTTGGCCACGATATCCTCCATCTGGCGGAACCAGAAGGCGGATATCTGGGTCAGGACGAACCCCTTGTCCGGGATCGGCTCGTTCATGATGACGTCAAAGGCCGAGATGCGGTCGGAGGTGACCAGCAGCAGGGTGTCGCCCAGATCGTAGATGTCGCGCACCTTGCCGCGGGCCATGAGCTTCAAGCCGGGGAAATCGGTCTGCATGACGGGTTGTGACATGGAAGCCTCCTATTTTTCAGCGACGAGCGCCTGGTTGATCTCGATCTTGGCCTTGGCCCTCAACTCCTGGACCCACTTGGCCAGGGCCTCTTCCTGCTTCCTGGGGAGGAGCTTCTGCTTGATCTGCTCCCTGGTCTTGTCGAATTCGGGGCGGGGCGCATCGGTGCGGCTCTTCAGGCGCACGGCGTACCAGCGATTGCCCACTTTGAACGGGGTGGCCGGAGCCTGGCCCGCGGACAGCTTGAAGACCGCCTCCATAATGTCGGCTGCAGCGCCGACGGTCGGCACCTCACCCTTGGCCGAATAGCCGAAGCTGCCGGTGGTCCGGGTCTTCAGGTCGGTCTTGCCGGCCAGTTGCTTGGCGGCATCCTCGGCCTTCTTCCTGGCCAGCTCGATGGCCTTGGCCTCCTTGGCCTTCTGCTCCACCGCGGCCTTGATTTCCGCCAGAGGAGGAACGGCGGCAGCCTTGCGTTCCTTGGCCTTCAGGATGTAGATCCCCTTGGCCGTCTCCACCGGTCCACCCAGCTCGCCCTGCTTGAGTTCCAATGCCTTCTTGATGACCCCTGCCTCGCCGGCCAGGGCCGCCGGAGGCGTATTGGCGCTGAACAGGGGCGTTTCCTGCACCTTGAGCTTCAACTGGCCGGCGATCAGGTTCAGGTCCCCGGACTTGATGTTCTTGTACAGGGTATCGGCAGCCAACTCAAAGGCCTGCTTGGCGGCTTTCTGCCTGAGCGCCTCGGCCCTGACCTTGTCCCTGACCTCCTTGAGCGGCAGGATGCCGTCCTTGCCCTGCCAGCGGTCGATGTTCTTCTGGTAGAAGGTCTGGATCTCGTCCTCGCTGAGTGTCAACTGGGCAGCCTGGCTGGAGGGATCGAGCACGATGTAGGAAAGCGCCACCTTCTCCGGAGTCTTGAACGCCTCCTGGTTCTTCTGCAGGTAGTCGTTCAACTCCGCATCGGTCAGCTTTACTTCGCCGATCACGTCGGCGGGTGCGTAGGCGACATACTCCAGGTCGATCTTGTCGTTCTCCTTCCGGTACTGCGCCAGGGCGTCCTCGTCGCTGACCGTGACCTTGTCCTTGATGCTCTGGCGGGCCTTCTGGAGCATCAGCTCTTCCTTCTGCCCTGCCTCGAAATCCTTGGGGGTGATGCGGCTGCCCCTGAGCAACTGCTGGTACAGATTGAAGTCGAACTTGCCGTCCTTCTGGAACGCGGGTATTGCCTCTATGGACTTGGCCACCTCGTCGTCGGAGATCTTGATCCCCATGGAGCGGGACTCTTTCATCACCAGGCGGCTTTCGATCAGGTTGTCCAGGGCTATCTTCCGCAGCCCCAGGATCTTTTCCATCTCCGCGGAGAGGGACTGGCCATAGATCTGCTGATACAGGTTCCTGATGCGCTGGTAGGAGTTCTGGTATTCCTCCAGGCTGATCCTGCTGCCGTCCACCTTGGCCGCATAGCCGCCCGACCGCCCTCCGCCGTCGCTCCCCTTGCCCCATACCAGAAACATGGTGCCGATAAACGACAGCACGATGATGAGGAACACCACCTTGATGACTATAGTTTGCTTTTTCCTGCGCATGAGGTCCAGCATGGCTGTAGGTGCTCCTTGTTCGCGTAGTGGTCTGCGGAAAGCGCTGCCGGTGTCGGCCGTGAAATGCAAATACTACAATACGCACCTACCGATTGCAAGCTGTTGTTTGGAGGCGGTATGGGTGTGTCCGGCGGGTTTGCAATGGGGCGTGACCTGTGCTACCGTGCTCTCCCTCACGTCATACACACAGCTGTGCGAGGTTATCGAATGGAATTCAGTTTTTCGCGGACAAGCGCCGAGATGGAGCAGGCCATCAGCCGTTTGATCGAGGTGGTGGGGGACATCCACCACCCCCAGATCATCCGGGAGATGCTGCTCTCCTGCCTCAAGATCGGGCAGGAGGTGGACTACCTGGCGGACCTCAAGCTGATCAGCCGCACCCTGCGGGAGATGCGCTACACGGCCCGGGTCTTCGGCCCCTACCGCAACCGCAAGAAGGTCACCATCTTCGGCTCGGCCCGCACGGAAGCGCACGAGGAAATGTACCAGAAATGCATCCGTTTCAGCCGCATCCTGGCTGAAAAGGGGTACATGATCATCACCGGCGGCGGCCCCGGCATCATGCAGGCCGGCAACGAAGGAGCAGGGAGCGAGAACTCCTTTGCCGTCAACATCCGTCTCCCCTTCGAGCAGATGCCTAACCCGGTCATGCTGCGCAACCCGCGGCTGGTCACCTACAAGTACTTCTTCAACCGCAAGGTGGCCTTTGTGAAGGAGGCCGACGCCGTGGCCGTGTTTCCGGGGGGGTTCGGCACCCTGGACGAGGCCATGGAGGTCTTTACCCTGATCCAGACCGGCAAGACCTCCCCCAAGCCGCTCATCTTGCTGGATGACGAGAGTGGGTACTGGGAGCAGTTCTTCGAGTTCGTCAAGCAGAGCCTGCTGGTGAAGGGGTTCATCTCGGGCGAGGACTTCTCGATCTTCACCGTCACCAAGGACGAGGAGGAGGCGGCCCGGGTGATCGACACGTTCTACCGGGTCTATCATTCCCTGCGTTTCATCGATCACCGCCTGGTGATCCGCCTCAACAAGGAGCTCACCCCCGAGCAGATCGCCACCCTGGAGGACGAATTCCCCGAGCTGATCCGGGAGGGGGACAAGATGCACTGCTGCGGTGCGTTCCCGGAGGAGATGGACGAGCCCGACCTGGCGGACCTGCCGCGCATCTCCATGATCTTCGACCACCATCACTACGGGTTGTTGCTGGCGTTCATCCACCGGATCAACACCTTTTAACGCCACCGGCTTTCACCACGGAGGGGGCAGAAAAATCAAGTCCCCCTTTGACAAAGGGGGATTTAGGGGGATTTGTCTTTGGTCCTGAAGGCCAAATCACCCCTTCCTCCCCCGTTGTGCAAGGGGGGGATTCCTGTCTCTCAATCCCCGCATACTTTTTGACTTTTATTCCCCCCTGTGATATAAATACCCACTTTTTTTCCAATTTTCTGTAAGTAAACTCCACGCGAGGAGGATAAAGGATATGTTCAAGGGAAGTATTGTCGCCATTGTCACGCCGTTCAGGAACGGCAAGATCGACGAGGAAAAGCTGCGCGAACTGGTGGAATTCCAGATCAGCGGCGGCACCGACGCCATCGTCCCCTGCGGCACCACCGGCGAGTCGTCCACCCTGGACTACGAGGAGCACGACCGGGTGATCGAGATCGTGGTGCAACAGGTGAACAAGCGGGT
>DATBXI010000074.1:0-4378 GCA_036514355.1 Desulfuromonadaceae bacterium | reverse complement strand
TACCAAGGAGTTGGCAATCCGTTCCGACGACGAGATAGGCAACTTGGGCCTGCAAGTCAACCTGATGACCTCCAAGATCCGCGACATCATCGCGCTCCTCTACCAGCAGGCATGCATGATCGGCACGGGCGTCTGCGAACTGGCTGCCTCCAACGACCGCTCCCTCAGGATGTCCCACGCGCAAAAGGACCAGTCCACGGCCGTGGCCGTGGCATCCGACCAGATGGCCATGACCATCAACGAGGTGACCGGGAACATCCACCGGGCCGCCACGCTCTCCTCCGAGGTAGACAGCGCCGCCACCAACGGCATGAAGGTGGTTCAGGACACCTGGCAGTGCATGCGGCAGATCAGCGAGAGCGTAACCGCAACGCTGGACACCATCCGACTGCTGGAGAATTCATCGGGACAGATCGGCGAGATGGTCGGCCTGATCGAGGACATCGCCGACCAGACCAACCTGCTGGCCCTGAACGCCTCCATCGAGGCGGCCCGGGCAGGAGACGCGGGCAAGGGATTTGCCGTGGTAGCCAGCGAGGTGAAGAGTCTGGCCGAAAAGACGACCCACTCCACCCGTGAGATCGAGCGGATCGTGACCAGCATCCAGAAGGAAAGCCGCAATGCGGCGGCCATGATCACCAAGGAGAACGCCCTGGTGCAGACCGGCCTGGCCAAATCCGAAGAGGCCCGGCAGCAGCTGGAAAACATCAAGAACCATTCCCACGAATCACGGGCCATGATCGAGCAAATCGCCACCGCCTCGGAGGAGCAGAGCCTCACCACGCGCGAGATCTCGGAGAAGGTGCATCACGTCTCCCTGGTCGCCACGGAGAATTTCGACATGATGAAGAACACGGCCGGGGCCTACGAAAAGTTCTCCGACGTGGTGGAGCAGATCTACGCCACCGTGGGCAGGTTCTCGGTGGGCAATTATCACGACCAGGTCAAGGGGTATCTCCGGGAAGTCCATGACCAGACCCTGGCAGCCATCGAGCGGGCCATTGCCGACCGGACCCTGACCCTGGAGGCGCTCTTCGACCGCAACTACGTCCCCATTCCCAACACCGACCCGCAGAAATACACCACCAAGTTCGATGCGTTCTTCGACCGGATGATCTCCCCCTTCCAGGAACAGGTCGGTAACCGCGACAACAAGGTGCTGTTTATCGTCTGTGTGGACAACAACGGCTATCTCCCCTGCCATATGCTGCGCTACACCAAGCCGCTCACCGGCGATCCGGAGGTCGACAAGAACAATAACCGGACCAAGCGGATGTTCAACGACCGCACCGGCATCCGCTGCGCCCGCAATACCGAAGGCTTCCTGCTCCAGACCTATCGCCGGGATACGGGGGAGATCCTCAACGACCTCTCCCTGCCGCTCTTCATCAACGGCAGGCATTGGGGCGGCATTCGCGCCGGCTACCTGGCGCCCGGCGAATCGCTGCTCAAACAGCAATAGCCCACCAGGGAGTGACACGCCGCAGCACAAGCGCCGTGATGTGGCAGGGGAATTACAGGTCGAAACCGCAGTAGGAGAGATTGAAACTCTTGTTGCACAGCGGGAAATCGGATATCTGCTCGCTGCGCAGGGCCATGGCCAGGCCGCTCCAGTTGTGGAACGACGGATCTTTCACCTTGTAGTGCAAGAACTGCCCCCGGCTATCCGTGATGGCCACGTGGCAGATCTCGCCGCGCCACCCCTCCACCAGGGCAACGGCCAGCCGCTCCCCTGCGCCCTGGCCGCAGGCCGCCATGACCTCACCTGCCGGCAGCGAGGCGAGGGTGTCGTGGATGAATTCCAGCGACACTTGGGATTCCCGCCAGCGCACCATGGCCCGCGCCATGACATCACCGCCCGGCTCCACGCACACCGGCGGCTGGCGCAGCTTGTACAGGCCGAAGGGCTGGTCGCGGCGCACGTCCCGCGCGATCCCGCAGGCCCTGGCGGCCGGGCCGACCAGCCCCAGGTCGAGGGCCGTCGCGCTGCTGATCTGGCCAGTCTTTTCAAAACGGGCCAGGACCGACGGCGTGTTCCACAGCAGGGCCACTGCGCCGGCATAGTCCCGCTCCGCCTCCGTCAGCCGCCGCAGCAGTTCCGTTGCCTGGCTGCTGGAGCAATCGAACCAGGTTCCGCCGGGCCGCACCAGCCCCCGCCCGAAACGGCTGCCGCACAACAGGGCGGTCATGTTGAGAAAATCCCCCCTGATCCTGCCGCAAAAGGACATGGTGGGCTGATACCCCACATCCCCCGCCAGGGCTCCCAGGTCCCCGCAATGATTCGCCAGCCGCTCCAGTTCCAGGGCAATGACCCGGATCGCCTCGGCCCGGGGCGGCACCTGGACCCCGGCCAGCCCTTCCCGGACCATGGCATGGGCCGTGGCATGGCCGATGGTGGTATCACCCGCCACGGTCTCCATCTGCACCATGGTAGCAGGGTGGGGTCCCTTGGCCAGCGCCCGCTCCACGCCGCGGTGCTGGTATCCCAGGGCGATCTCCAGGTGGAAGACCTGCTCGCCGTGGCACTGGAACCGGAAATGCCCCGGCTCGATGATCCCCGCATGGACCGGCCCCACGGCCACCTCGTGGACCTCCTCACCTTCCACACGGTAAAAGTCTCCCACGGCCGGCAGCAGTTCCTCCTCGTCCGCGCGGCCCCAGGCATCGTGCCCCCGGCGCAGCGAGCGCAGATAGCGGACCGGCGTGAACCACGGATGGTCATCCACCGCTATGCCGCACTGCTCGGCGATCTCTCGCTCGAACAGGTGCACCTCGGGACAGGCCGCGGTGATGCTCGGCATGCGGTCCCCGACCCAAGAGCGCAGCACCCCAAGGCGGCCGTGCGCTCCGGACAGGACGCACCACAGGGTCGCCCCTTCCCGTTCCGGCACGCCGAAGTAGGCGGCAATGCGCCAGCCGTCGCCGCTCAGTCCCACAATCCTCTGCAGGAAGTCGTGCAGGGCGATTTCCGGCACATCCCTGACCGCAATGCTCTCCCCGTTGCGGAAGGTCTTCAGCATGGCCTCGCTGCTCATGGCGCCACCTCCAGCAGGCCGGCCGCCTCGGTCATCAGCCGGTGCAACGGCTCGGGCAGCCATATCCCCACCAGCGCCACCACCAGCAGCAGCACGAGCGGCGGCAGCACCAACAGGGGCGTGTCGTGGTACCGGGTACGCTCCCGGTCCCGGGGGGGATCGCCGAAGACCACCGGCAGTACGGTCAGAGCCATGCCCAGAAACGCCGTCACCAGCAGCACGGCCAGCATGATGCCGGTGGCCGGGTATCCCCGGGTGAAGGCAGCGCTGAAAAAGGAGAATTCGCTGGCAAAGGTGAGAAACGGCGGTGACCCGGTCATGGCGAAGAAGCCGACCAGGAACAGGGCGCCGGTCCACGGGGCGCGCCGGAGTGCTCCCCGGGCAACGTCCCGGTTCTTGGAGGCAAAGGCGCGATGCACGTTGCCCGCGGCCAGGAACAGCACCCCCTTGGTCAGGCCATTGGCGATCAGGTGCAGCATGGCGCCGTAGAGCGCCTTCCCCCCCAACCCCAGGGCCACCGTGAACAACCCCATGTGTTCCACGCTGGAATAGGCCAGCATGCGCTTGAAATCACTCTGGTGCACCAGGAAGACGGCAGCCACGGCAATGGAGAAGATTCCCATGCCGGCCAGCATGGTACGGTAGATCTGTACATCCCCCGCGCACATGGCGATCTGGTAGATGCGGATCAGCCCCAGAAAGCCGCATGTGGCCAGCCCCCCGGCCAGGAGGGCCCCCACCAGCCCCGGAGCCTCCCCGTAGACGTCCGGTTTCCAGGTATGCATGGGGACCAGCCCCATCTTGGCGCCATACCCGACCAGCATGAGGACAAAGGCCGCGTTGAGCCACGTGGCGGGCAGTTTCGGGGCATGCAGCTGGAGCGGCTCCAGGAGGAGCGACGGCTCAAGCCCGGCCACCACCGTGGAGTAGGCCAGAAAAAAGATGCCCAGGAGCGCCAGGGCGATGCCGACCGAGCAGATCAGCATATACTTCCAGGTCGCCTCGATGGACCGGGCATTGCGGTTGAAGTAGACCAGGGGCGCCATGCAGAGGGTGGTAGTCTCGATGGCCAGCCAGAGCAGCCCCAGGTGATGGGACACCGCCGCCAGGGACATGGCGGAGAGGCATACCTGTATCCCCATGCAGAGCACCCGGTTGTTGCGTTCATGGCGGTATTGCAGGTAATTGACCGCGTAAAAGGCGCAGGCCGTGAACAAGAGCCCGATCTCCAGCAGGAAGACCTTGCCGATGGCGTCCAGCTCGATCCATTCCCCCCGGGAGGGCGGCGGCGAGACCGCGATCACGGTCAGCACCAGGGCGAGGTGGATGCTGGCCACCACCGG
>DATBXI010000073.1:0-2878 GCA_036514355.1 Desulfuromonadaceae bacterium | reverse complement strand
GGGCGCTGCAATCAGCGCCCTTTCAATCTATTTCAGATTCTTTTTAATCCTCTCGACCGCCTCGATCACATTCTCCCTGTGCCCGAAGGCCGACAGCCGGAAGAACCCTTCGCCGCTGGGGCCGAAGCCGGAGCCGGGCGTCCCGACCACGTTGCACTCGGTGAGGAGCTTGTCGAAGAAGTCCCACGAGCTCATCCCGCCGGGTGTCTTGAGCCAGATATACGGGGCGTCCACGCCGCCGTAGACCATCAGGCCGGCCTCCTTGAGCCCTTCGCGGATGATCCGGGCGTTCTCCATGTAGTAGTCGATGACCTCCTTGGTCTCCTTCCACCCCTGGTCGGAGTAGACCGCGGCAGCGGCGCGCTGGACCGGGTAGGAGGCGCCGTTGAACTTGGTGGTGGTGCGGCGCAGCCAGAGCTTGTTGAAGCTGTAGCGCTCGCCCGTGCTCGTCACACCGGTCACCTCCTCCGGCACGACCACGAGGCCGCAACGCACACCGGTGAAGCCGGCGGTCTTGGAGAAGGAGCGGAACTCGATGGCGCATTTCTTGGCCCCCTCGATCTCGTAGATGGAGTGGGGGATGTCCGGGTTGGTGATGAACGCCTCGTAGGCGGCGTCGAAGAAGATCACCGCGTCGTTGGCCAGGGCGTAGTCCACCCACTTTTTCAGCTCCGCCTTGGTGGCCACGGTGCCGGTGGGGTTGTTGGGGAAGCAGAGGTAGATGATGTCCACCTTCTGAGTCGGGAGCGCCGGGATGAAGTTGTTGGCCTCGGTGCAGGGGAGGTAGACGATGTTCTTGTAGTACCCCTTCTCGTCCGCCTCGCCGGTGCGGCCGATCATGACGTTGGTGTCGTTGTAGACCGGGTAGACCGGGTCGCCGATGGCCACCACGTTGTCCAGGGCAAAGATGTCGAGGATGTTGGCGCAGTCGCACTTGGAACCGTCGGAGATGAACATCTCCTCGGTCTTCAGCGACACGCCGAGCGGCTTGTAGGATTTCTCGATGATGGCGTCGATCAGCCAGTCATACCCCTGCTCCGGGCCATAGCCGGCAAACTTGTCGGTGGTGGCCAGGTCGTCCACGGCGTCGTGGAATGCCTTCAATACGGCCGGGGCAAGCGGACGGGTCACGTCGCCGATGCCCAGGCGGATGACCTTGGCACTGGGGTTGGCCTCGGCAAAGGCGCGCACGCGGCGGCCGATCTCGGGGAACAGGTAACCGGCTTTCAGTTTCAGGTAGTTGTCGTTAATCTTTGCCACAATTTCCTCCTGGTGTCGATAATGCTTCTGTATGGGGTGTCGCCCTGTCAGGGGCGATGTACGATTGTCTGCTTGCCCCGCTTTTCGCGGTACATGAGCTGGTCCGCCTGCTTGAACGCCTCCGGGAGCTCATCGGGCGTGGTGGTCGTTGCGCTCCCGAACGAAACGGACAGGGGGAAGCCGGTCACCGGGGGGTCCATCCTGTGCACCGCCAGCCTGAGGCGCTCCAGGGTCTGCTCCACCTGGTCCGCCCCCACTCCGGGCAGGAGCACGGCGAACTCGTCCCCGCCGATGCGGGCCAGCACGTCCTCGGCGCGGAAGGATTCGGTCAGGGCCTGGGCCGTGGCCGTGATCAGGGTGTCGCCCGCCACATGGCCGTGGGAATCGTTGCAGGCCTTGAGCCCGTCGATGTCGGCGATCACCACGGAGACGGGGGTCTGCCGGCCGCGGGCCAGGCGCGCCATCTCGTTGTCGAAGTAGGCCCGGTTGAACAGGCCGGTCAGGGCATCATGGGTGCTGGTGTGGAACAGCTCCCTGCTCTTGCGGTCCTCGTCCCGGACCATGTCGTTGAAGGTCCGGGCCAGCACGCCGATCTCGTCGTCGGCATCGTGGCGAAAGAGCCGCTCCTCCCCCTGTTTGGCCGTCATGTCCCGCACATGGGAGGCGAACCGTACCAGGGTGCGGGTATTGCGCTCCATGATCCGCCTGACCACGATTACGATAACCACCGTGCCGATGATGAGCGCCAGGGCGAAATAGCGCTGGGCCCGGTGGATCGGCGCATAGGCCTCGTCCAGGGGGTAGTTGGCCGCGATGAACCAGTCCACGGCATGCAGGTGCCTGACGGATGTCAGGGCGCGTAACCCCCTGGAATTGACGTTTTCCGTGCTCCCCTCAAAACCGGACAGTGCCCTGTCCCACAGCTTGTTGACGCCCTGCGGCACGTCTATAGCCATGATCCGCGACTTGTCCGGGTGCATGATCATGGTGCGATCGCTGGCAAAAAGGTAGAGATAGCCGCTTTTTGCGATCCGGGTGCCGGCAAGCTCTCCCAGGAAGTTGTCGTGCAGCAGGTTCATGCTGCCGGCCAGGATGGCGGTGATGCGGCCATCAGCGTCCTTCACCGGCGCGGTAAACATCACCGCCGGCGCACCCGGGGTGTGGGTCGAGACGTAGGGTTCCGAGATGACCGGTTTGCCCGTGTCCATCGTCCGTTTGAAGTAATTCCGGAACGCAACGTCCTTGCCGCGCCGGTCCGGGAGGAACGGGGATTCGGCAATGATCCGCCCTTCGGAGGAAAACAGGAACAGGCCGTTGTCGAAGGTGCTCTTGGTGCCGGGACGGGTATCGAGAAAACGTTGCGCCGCGTCGCTGTCCCGGATGATGTCAGGGGTGACGTGGCGGGAGACATCCACGATGATCTTCTGGGAACTCCGCAACTTCTGGTCGATGTTCTGGCTGATCACGGTCAGCATGGTGAACTGCTGGTCCGTGATGGTCTGCTTGAACTCGCGCTTGAAATACAGGAGCCCCAGGACGGCCAGCAGCGACTGGAACAGGACAACGAAGACGCAGACCGCCATGGTCATCCTGAAGGTGATGCTGCGTCGAATGGGGG
>DATBXI010000072.1:0-2621 GCA_036514355.1 Desulfuromonadaceae bacterium | reverse complement strand
ACCGGGTTTTCGGTGGGGAGGGAGAGGAAAGTCGTGGCCATGCGGGGGCGGAAGGCAAGAAATGGAACGACCGGTAAAAATTCGCATCGACAGGGTGACCCTTGATGGGGAACTGGGGATGCCGGAGCAGGCGAAAGGGGTGGTGATCTTTGCCCACGGCAGCGGGTCGAGCCGCCTGAGCCCGAGAAATACGTTTGTCTCCAGAATCCTGCAGCAGGCAGGGATCGGCACCCTGCTCTTCGACCTGCTCACCTTAGAGGAAGACCATGTATCCGAACGGCGCTTCGACATCGACCTGCTGGCTCGCCGCCTGGTGGGGGCAACCCGGTGGCTGATGGCGCGGCCGGAGATGAAGGGGGTGTCATACGCCTATTTCGGTGCCAGCACCGGTGCGGCGGCGGCACTTCAGGCTGCCGCGCTCGAAGGAGCGGCCATCAAGGCGGTGGTTTCCCGCGGAGGAAGGCCGGACTTGGCCATGCGGTATCTGGAACTCGTGAGGGCACCGACCCTGCTGATCGTCGGGGAGCGGGACCGGCAGGTCCTGCACCTGAACCGACTGGCCCTCATCCGTCTCGCCGGGGAAAAAGAATTGTCGGTGATCCCGGGAGCGACCCATCTTTTTGAGGAACCCGGAACACTGGAGGAGGCGGCACTGCGGGCAAGGGAGTGGTTTGTCCATCATCTGGAGCCGAACGGGCGCTTGTGATGGTCAGGCGTAGTCCTATTTTCCCGCCCTCCGTCGGTCAGTCCCAGAAAATACCCGTGGGGTCCGCCCCAACCTCTGCGATCAATTTTTCAAGCGTATCCCGGTTTCTGCCCGTCGGATAGGGCTGCCGCCGATTTTTTCGATCATACCAATACAGGGTCCACACGTGAAGGTCCGCGTCGAACTCGAACTGTGCCACCGTTACACTGTTGAGAATGCCGGGATCTATGAACAGCGGACGAGATTCAACCAGGGTCACGCGGTTCCCTCTGGTGTGGTACTCGAGCCGGACCGCGTCGCCGTTCCTCCCCTGGCAGAATACATCCAGAAGCTCTTTTACCCGCGCCGCCTCTTCTTCAGGTAATGCCATACGCCTTGTACCTTCCGTGGATTTTCCCGGTTATCCGGTGTAAACCTCTCCCTCGAATCCGCTGCGCCCGATGATCACCGGCGCAGCGGCGTGAAGAGATATTCCAGCCCATTGACCTTTATTTCGTAGACCGTCTGCAGCATCCTGCCCAATACGCCTGCGGGAAATCCGTTTTGCGCAAACCACACCACATAGGGTTCCGGCAAGTCGATCAACAGTCGCCCCTGGTATTTGCCAAATGGCATCCGCATCGATGCCAGAGCCAACAACTCATTGCTATCCGGCGACGGCTGACCGGGTGCTCCTTGAACGTCCCCAGTTACCTGCATGACACTCTCCTGCGCAATTCCGTGGATGATGCGACCCTCGTGGCCATTGCCGCTACAGCCTCCGAAGTCTCTCGACCCATTCATGGATAAAGAGCGCCATGTATTCCCGGCATATGGCGCTTGAATGCGGCGTTATCATGACGTTGGGCTGATCCCAGAGAGCCGACGTGGGGGGCAGCGGCTCCTCGGCAAACACATCCAGCCCGGCGCCCGCAAGGGGACCATTTTGGAGAGCGTTCAACAGGTCTTCTTCACGATAGCAGTTGCCGCGCCCCAGATTGTACAGGTATGCGCCGGGCTTCATGGCGTTGAAATGCCGTGCGGCAAAGATGCCATCGGTCTCCGCCCCGCCCGGCAGGACAAAGACCACGTGATCGGCGCAGGCAAGTTCTGCTTCTATCCCGTCAAAGGCAATCACCCGGTCCACGCGGGGATCCCCCTCGCATCCGCGCACATCGCGCCTGACCGCCGTAATGTGCATGCCAAAGGCTTTCAACAGCTCGGCCATCGACCCGCCCAGAGCACCAAACCCCACAATCAGCACCCGCTGATTGAACAGCGCTCCGCAGTCGCTGTAATCCTGGCGCCCCCAGACCCTGTTCTTCTGGTCTGCGAGCGATTTCCCGACGCGCCGGTTGAAATGGAGCATCATGGAGAGAAGGCTCTCGCGCATGATGCGGCCGTGGAAGCCGCCGTAGAATGTCCTCACCCGGCCGCTGGGATCTGCGGCGGCCCAATCATGACCGGCCGCCGGGGTAAACAGCGCCTTCAGTTTCGGAGCGCCTGCGTACCAATCGGGCTTGAATACCCATGCCAGGGCGCAGTCGGCGTCAGGAAGCTTTTCGAGAAAATCGCCGGTCCCCGTGGCAACGGTGATGCGGGTCCCGGGGAGCATCGTGCGGATCAGGTCCACATGGCGTGGCTTGAGCGTGAAGGCATCGATGCTGTTGTGGAGATGGATGAGGAGATGGTCAATGTTCATGGTGGCACTCGTGGGTTTGTAGGATATCCAGCCCCCATCATACCCGCAAATTAATCAAATTCAAGCCTTCTGCGCGACCCAGGGAAAGCGGGCTGTGGCAACGGCAGCGATCTGCCCCCTTCCCGCTGGGCCATAACGCCATATCCCTATCAAAAAAAGGCTGGCGAATTTCGCCAGCCTTTTGGGCACATCACACGGCATCATCCCATCGGGACCACGCCAGGGAAGCTAATC
>DATBXI010000071.1:0-6217 GCA_036514355.1 Desulfuromonadaceae bacterium | reverse complement strand
TCCTACATGAAGATCAGCGAGGGTGCCATCGCCGAGGAGAAGCACCCCAACCTGATCTACACCGCCATCAACGATGCCTACCACGTGGTGGAGGCCATCCGGGGCAAGCTGGGGAAATGAGCCCCCTGCATTTCCGTCCGTGACAGCGCCCCGCCTCCCTGACCGGATGCGGGGCGCTTTTTTGGGCATCAAACCGCTAAAAACGTGGCTTATCCCCTTGAAAAACACCGGAGCAGTGATTAGGTTGTCAGGAAACCCATCCCACAAAGGAGACCCAATAGGCATGTCCAAGACCACCAAGCAATTCCAGACCGAGGTTACCCAACTCCTTGACCTGGTGATCCATTCCCTCTATTCCAACCGCGACATCTTCCTGCGGGAACTGATATCCAACGCCTCCGACGCCATCGACAAGGTCCGCTTCGAATCCCACTCCAACGAATCGATCCTGGAGAACAACACGGACTGGAAGATCAAGCTCGTCCCGGACAAGGACGCCGGTACACTGACCATCCGCGACAACGGCATCGGCATGTCCATGGCCGAGGTGGAGGAGAACATCGGCACCATCGCCCGCTCCGGCACCAAGGCATTCATGCAGTCGCTCAAGGACAAGGCATCTGCCGACAATCCCGAGTTGATCGGCCAGTTCGGAGTCGGCTTCTACGCCTCCTTCATGGTGGCGGACCGGGTGACCATGTACACCCGCACCGCCGGTTCCATCGAATCGGGATGCTGCTGGGAATCCACCGGCGACGGCTCCTACACCATTGAGGAATGCCGCCGCGAGCAGCGGGGCACCGAGATCATCCTGCACCTTAAGGAGGAGTTCAAGGACTACCTGGACGAGTGGCGAATCCGCTCCATCGTCAAGAAGTACTCGGACTACATCCAGTACCCGGTGGTCATGGACATCACTCGCAGCGAGACGCCCAAAGGCGCGGACGGCAAGGAGATCGAGGGGGCTGGCACCATCGAGAAGACCGTGGAGGAGACCCTCAACTCCATGAAGGCCATCTGGGCGCGGCCCAAGAGCGAGGTGACCGAGGAGGAGTACAACGAGTTCTACAAGCACATCTCCCACGACTTTGAGCCACCCTTCAAGACCATCCACTTTTCGGCCGAGGGGACGAGCGAGTTCAAGGCCCTGGTCTTCCTGCCGGCCAAGAAGCCGTTCGACCTGTTCATGTCGGACCGCAAAAAAGGGCTGCAACTGTACGTCAAACGGGTCTTCATCACCGACAAGTGCGAGGAGCTGATCCCCGACTACCTGCGCTTCGTCAAAGGGGTGGTGGACTCCTCCGACCTGCCGCTCAACGTCTCCCGCGAGATCCTCCAGGAGGATGTGCAGATCAAGCGCATTCAGAAAGGTCTGGTCAGCAAGATCCTCTCGACCCTGGCCGAGGTCAAGGACAAGGCCTACGACGAGTACGTGAACTTCTGGAAGGAGTTTGGCCAGGTCGTCAAGGAAGGGGTGCACTTCGATTTCGCCAACAAGGAGAAGCTGCAGGAACTGCTGCTGTTCGAGAGCACGGCCACCGAGAACGGCGCCTTTGTCACACTGAAGGAGTATTGCGGCCGCATGCCCGAGGCCCAGAAGGAGATCTACTACATCACCGGCACCAGCCGCGAGGCGTTGGAGCAGTCGCCGCACCTGGAGGCATTCCGCGCCAAGGGGTACGAGGTGCTCTTCCTCACCGACCCGGTGGACGAGTGGGTGGCGCAGGCGCTGACGGAGTACGACTCCAAGCAGCTCAAGGCCGTGGACCGGGGCGACATCAGCCTGGATTCCGAGGAGGAGAAGAAAGAGAAGGAGAAAAAGCTGGAGGAGGCCAAGAAGGAGTTCGCAGACCTGATCTCCTACATCACCGACCGCTTGAAGGACAAGGTCAAGGAGGTGCGCTTCAGTAACCGCCTGACCGACAGCGCCTGCTGCCTGGTGGCGGACGAATACGGCATGAACGCCAACATGGAGCGGATCATGAAGGCGCTCAACCAGGCGGTTCCCGAGTCCAAGCGCGTCCTGGAGCTGAACCCCCAGCATCCGCTCCTCAAGGCCATGACGGATATCCACCACGAGAACAAGGAGGCGACCGTCCTGGCCGACTACGCCGACCTGCTCTACGACCAGGCGTTGTTGACCGAGGGGTCGCCCATCAAGGACCCGCTCCGGTTCACGAAACTGGTGAGCGAGCTGATGGTGAAGGCGGCGGCGAAGTAATCAGCCTGCCCGCAACGAGTAGTCATAGCCGAGGCCCCCGGTATGTTCCGGGGGCCTCTTTTTTTGCCTGCTTCCCAGGGGCCGGGCGTGATAACCTGAGTGTCAATCATGAACCAATAATGATGGATCTTGACCTCCCACGGAGGTCAGACGTGCTTCATCGGATGTTCTTTAATCCACTCCCGAAGTGCCTCGTTCATGCGAGTCTGCCACCCTTTGCCTGTGGCCTTGAAGGCTGCCAGAACATCCAAATCAAAACGGACGGTTTGCAAAGCTTTAGTCTGGCCAGCCGGACGACCCCGGCGGACAAGTTTGGTGCTTTGCATAAGGTCGGCTTCTTCAAACCAAGTATCGGTCAATTCCGGAGCATCGTCCGGATCAACCAAGGTGTTTTTTGTAACGGCTGATTTCGCGGTCATTTGCGTACCTCATAGAAATAATTCGACGGGCATCGTTTCTGGGAGTCCAGACAATCACAACTATCCGGCCATCCAATAGCCCGACGGTGATGAAACGTTCCTCACCATAGTCCATACGATCATCACTAGCGATAAAATGAAGTCCTTGAAAAACTTTGTCAGAATCAGCAAAATCAAGCCCACGCTCCAACAGAGTCTTTTCTCTTTTCAGGGTGTCGAACTCGATGATCATAGATTTAATGTAACAACAAGAATACAATGCGTCAATAATAAATGTTACAACATAAATATGTCTTAGTGAAATGGAAAGCCAAACATGCCGCTGTACGGTAGAGACCGCACAGCGGCTACCACGTTACAACATCAAGAGGCACCCTCTTTAACCGCGTAATATCCCATTCGCCAGGAATACCCGGTGCACGACAAAGGCCCGTGGGAACACATCCCGCGGGCCTTTGTCGTTTTCCGTATTCACCGGACGTTCACATCGTCCTGATCATCTCTTCATCGAGGAACACCGCTGCCGGGATGATGGTGTCCATCTCGCTCACCGCTTCCCCCAGCAGCCTGCGGGTCAGCTCCCGGAACAGGAGCAACTCCTGGGCGAACAGGTCGTTGAAGGGATGGCGCAGGTCCTCAAACGCCAGCGGGTCGTGGTCCGTGAAGTTCAGGGTGCACCAGTCGTCGAACAGTTCCTCGCCGCTGGTGTCGATCAAGGGAATGCCGTTCAGGCGGCAGGTCATGGGGCGATAGTCGTACACCAGGCACTGCCCCTCTGCCGACAGCAGCACGCAGGGTGTTTCGTCCTCGTCAGGCATCATGGCGTCCCACTCCTCTTCGGGGATGGGATTAAGGATCCAAGGTGCCGTGAAGGCGGGCCAGCGGGCAGTGATGTCATCAAGACGGGCAGCGGCCTTCAGACGTATGTCCTGCTGAACGGCGTCCGGCAGCCGGTCGAACCCCTGGCGCAGGAACAGGGCGTCCAGCAGGGTGATGTCGAACAGGCCGCGGCAGCAGGCGGAACACCCTTGACCGCAGACGATCCGGTCCCGGTGTCGTTCCAGGCACCCCGCAAACCAGCGGTCCACCTCCCCCAACAGAGCGGCGTATCGTTCAAGGATGTCCTGCATGAAGCCTACATGTAGACCATGACCTTCAGGGCAACGCTGCCGTCAGCGGTGGTGAAGGGAATGGTCACCCCCTTGCACTGGACGTTGATGCTGGCCCCCTCGGTCGGATCGGGCGGGTCAGAGATGGTGCGCAGCTGACCGGAGATGACCAGGGGCAGGCCCAGAGCCACATTGCCGTACTGCTCGTGATACTTGGTCTTGAAGGCGCCGGCCACGTTGTTTGCCAGTTCCCCCACCGCGTCCCGGATGCACTCGTCGTCGGCCTCGTCCACCATCAGCAGTTCCTTGGCCACGCACTGGGCGCTCTTCTTGTCGGTGGCAATGATGATGTACCCCACCCGGTCGCCGGCCACCCCGACGATGCCGGTGACATCGGAATCGACCGGATCGACCCGCTTTTCGACCTTACCCGCCAGCAGGTCGATGTTCATGTAGCTCTTGAAGGTGTCCTGGGTGGCGGACATGATGGTGAATATGATTTCTTCGAACGTGATGACTGACAATGGTGCTACCTCCCTGAGAAAATGTGATCCTTTTTAACCAAGCGGCTCAAAGAGTCTTGCCGCTGATCCTGAAAACGAAGTCGTAGTTGAGGATATCCTCCCACTGAAACCCCTTGGCGGTGGAGCGGGTGTCGTCGCTGTCGCCGTAGGGTTTGCCGGGGATATAGTACCAGTTCATGATCGCATCGCCGGAAGAGCGAAGCACGATCCAGTACTTGCCCGGCCTGAGCCTGCTCTGGGCATCCTTGGGAAAGCCGAAATCAACCCAGTAGTATCCCGGTTTCCGGGTGATTTTTTCCAGCGATACCAGATCGGACCGCACCCCGTCAAGGATATTGGGCTTGCCGTCGCTGTCCCGCACCAGGTCTACGTAGACCGAGCCGTCCCCACCGAATTTCCGCATGGCCAGGGACACCTTGTCGAGGGACATGGCATCCTTGACCGTAAATGCCTGGGCATAGATGTAGTGCGATGTGACGTACTCCGAGGTTTCCTTGTCAAGGATCCTGGTTCCGGTATCGCCCTTGACGCTGAAACTGTCCACCAGGTTGGGAAACTCCATGTTGCCGAAAAGCTGGGGCGCTCCCGGTGCCGGACTTTTCTTCTTCAGGGCCTCTAACCGGGCCTTTTCCGCCGCTTCGCGGGCACGTTTCTCGGCAGCGGCCTTCTCCCTGGCAACCCGGTCCGCTTCTGCCTTTTGCCGTGCGATCCGCTCCTTTTCATTCCGTTCGCGAGCCCTGCGCTCCTCATCGGCCTTGAGCTTGGCCTGGCGCTCCGCCTCCGCGCGTTCCCGGGCGATCCGTTCCCTCTCGCTCTTTTCCTGGGCCTTGCGCTCCTCCTCGGCCTTCTGCCGGGCAAGCTGCTCCGCCTTCAGGCGCTCATTCTTCAGGCGTTCCTCTTCGGCCCGTTCCCGGGCCATACGTTCCCGCTCCGCCTTTTCCCGGGCAAACTGCTCTGTTTCCTGCGTTTCCAGTGTCGCGGCAGGGTCTAGCCCAGCGCCCGGATCTGCGGGGGCAGCCGCCTTGGCCGCCACCAGGTTGCTGATGATGTACGGCCGCGGGTCCTTGCTGGAGGTCTTGACCTTCAGCTTCACGTCATCGGCCGTAAACGAGCCTTCGATCAGCTCGGAGTACCGGGGCAGATAGGGCGCGCCGCGCCAGGAATCGTTGATGTCGCGCGAATCCAGGCCGTGGGTCTGCTTGATGTGGCGCGACGAGGTGAACTGGCGCGACTGCTGGGGGTCGTAGGGGAGCCATCCCAGGTCGGGGAAGTAGACCTCCATCCAGGCATGCCCCCCCTGCCCCATGCTCTGGACAATGGAGTTCCTGGCGTCTATGGGCACCTTCCAGGCGTCCTTGAGGGTGATGCCTCCCACGATCCGGGCCGGAATCCCCACGCTGCGCAGCAGCGCGATGCTGAGATGGGCAAAGTTCTGGCAGTTGCCGCTCTTTGTCTCCAGGGTATAGAGGGCATCGTATTGGGGAGGGTTGAACGTGTACTTGACCGCATCGGCAACGTGGTTGGTGATGGCGGTGACTGCCTCGTATTCGTTTTTCGCCCCCGTGGTCAGGCGGCGGCCCAGTTCCACGATCCGGGGTGCGCCGGACTGCACCATGTCCGTGGCTTGCAGGTAGAGCGCATCGCCGGCCGGCACCTGGCCGATGGGAAACGGCGTCCGGCTCTCCATGGCCGACAGCTCGGAGTTGATGGTGGCGTTATAGTTCAGGTTGATGCGGATATCTTTGGCCGTATTGTTCCAGACCACCTTCTGGAAGCGGTTGCCGAACCTGTCCTGTTCCACGCTGCTGCTCGACGGCTGGGGCTCAAAGCGGGCAGAGAGCGAATCAACGGCCTGGCTGACGCTTCTGCTCTGAAAATCGGCGGGCAGGGCAAAGCGGAAGGTAAAGGTCTGGACCGCACCCCTATCGACATTGAACTCCATCT
>DATBXI010000070.1:0-2542 GCA_036514355.1 Desulfuromonadaceae bacterium | reverse complement strand
GACCAGGCGCACCTCGT
Source organism: Desulfuromonadaceae bacterium (assembly GCA_036514355.1). Classification (GTDB taxonomy): domain Bacteria; phylum Desulfobacterota; class Desulfuromonadia; order Geobacterales; family Pseudopelobacteraceae; genus JACPFJ01. The sequence continues at coordinate 2,525 of DATBXI010000070.1, read as the reverse complement.
CGAGGAAGCGCCGGTTGATCTCGTAGATGATCTCCAGCGGGCGGGGCAGCATGGCGGCGAACAGCGGCAGCGGCCACCTCTCCAGGGCCTCGGGGAGGAGCGTGTGGTTGGTATAGGCAAGGGTGGAGCGGGTGATCCGCCAGGCCGCATCCCACTCTAACCGGTGCTCGTCCACCAGAAGACGCATCAGTTCCGCCACGGCGATGGAGGGATGCGTGTCGTTGAGCTGCACGGCAAAGCTCTCGGAGAACGTGTCAAGGCCATTTCCGCGCAGCCGCTGGATATGCAGCATGTCCTGAAGGGAGCAGGAGACGAAGAAGTACTGCTGGGCCAGGCGGAGCTGCTTGCCGATCTGCGGCTCATCGTTGGGGTAGAGGACCTTGGAGATGGTCTCAGAGATGACTTTCTCATCCACGGCCTGGTAATAATCCCCCACGTTGAAGGCCTGAAAATCGAAGGACTCGATCGCCTCCGACTTCCAGAGGCGCAGCATGTTCGTTATGCCCGAGCGGTAGCCGGCCACCGGTGTATCGTAGGCAACCCCCTTGATCACCTTGTGCGGCACCCACTGTACCCGCACGCGTCCGCTCTCCTCGGGAACCTGCACCGTGTGCCCGCCGAAATTCACCGTGTAGGTTATTTCCGGACAGCAGATCTCCCAGGGGTTTCCCATGCGCAGCCACTTGTCCGTCTTCTCCACCTGCCAGCCATCGCGGATCTCCTGGTCGAAGATTCCGAACTCATAGCGGATGCCGTAGCCGATGGCCGGGATCCGCAGGGTGGCAAGGGAGTCGAGGTAGCAGGCGGCGAGCCTTCCCAGGCCGCCGTTGCCGAGCCCCGGCTCCTCCTCCCGGCGCATCAGGTCGTCCAGGTCTTGGCCCAGTCCGGCCAGGGCCTTCCGAAGCGGCTCCATGATCCCCAGGTTCACCAGGTTGTTCCCCAGATGGGGTCCCATCAGGAACTCGGCCGAAAGGTAACTGACGATCTTGGTCCGCCTGTCCCGCAGGTGACTCAACGAGGCGAGCCAGTCATCGAGCATCCGGTCACGGACCGTGCAGGCAACGGCCATGTACCAGTCGTTGCGGGTTGCCAGCTCTGCAGGCCGCGCCTGGGTGAAATGGAGATGGTCGAGGACCGCCCGCTTGAGGTCGGCAGCGCCCATACCCCGGCGAACGTTCCCCCCGTTGCCGGTGGAGGCGACATCCCCCTGTTTTTTACTCAGGCGCTTTTCTGCCATGTGGCCTTCCCTCTCATTTTGAAGACATAGTCGGCGATCATTTCGGCGATCTGCTGGCTCCAGACCTTGCCGTTGTTGAAGATCGCGTGGTAGTGCAGGGGATGGTGCTCGTCCGCGTCCAGGAGTTTGCGGATGATCTTGTCCCGTTCTTTTTGCTGGTCCGCCATGGCAATTTCCGCTTCCTGCTTTGACAGCTTCATGCGCCGGGCCATGGAGCCCACCTTGAAGTCGTGATCAGCCACCAACCGGAAATGGAAGCAGTTTTTCATGGCGTGCGTTATGATGGCCGCCCCCAGTCCCACGAAGACGGCGTTGCCTACAGTGGCGATCATCGTGACCTGCTCGCCCAGAAGCCGATAGTAGTCCGAGTCGGTTTTCCAGTGCGGGGAGAGCGTGGCAAACATGTCATCGAGCCAGCGGGGCTTGTGTCCGAGGGACAGCATGAGTTCCTCGGGTATGTGATGCTCCTTGGCAATGGCGTCGAGGAGAGATATGTCCACAAGGAGCCATTGCTCGCCGGTCGCCTGCTCGGCCAGTTTCACCACCTCTTCGGCCACCGGGTACATTTCGCAGCCTACCTCCCCGGACAGGGTGATGGCAGGTTTGGGCGGGGCGCCCACTCCCAGCGACCTGACGCGGGCGCTCAACTCATGGTATGCTCTCAGTCTCTGCTCAACCGATGTAACACGCTCAGTTACCGGCATGACGACCTCCTTTATCGGGCTGTTGGGCATGGTCCACATTGCTTGAATGTGCCATGAAGGAAACAGGATCTCTTCCTCCCCGGCAACCGGGGCGATGCGGACAGCCCTCTGGTTTTTGTTGTTTCCATCTCTATCCGCAACGCCTGCTCCACACGGCGTGCTCGGCCAACGGCACCCTTCATGTCCCCCGCAGCGCATCTCCTTGGAGGGAAACCAGCGCCACCACCAGGCTGCGCCCTTCGGCGTTGCAGAGCTCGGTGAACGACAGCTCCGGCGCATCGCTTGACGCCTCGCTTTGCTTGATCCCCATGCGGTCCACGAAGATCGTTTCGTTCCGTGCCCAGAGCTGCTCTTCGGGCCGGTCCAGCACATCGGCGACAATCCCCAGGTAGGTTTCCAGCATGCGGTCATCGCCACCCAGCTCCTGCAACTGTCCCTCGATCTCCGCCAGCCGCTCTTCCACCTCGGTGATGCCGGGTTTCCCGGTGGGGGCGGCCACGTCGAATCCCCACCCCTCCCGCTCCAGCAGGTTGTGTTTGGCCTGCAAAAGGCTGAGACGCCGTTCCAGCTCTCCCCGCTCCCCT
>DATBXI010000069.1:0-5900 GCA_036514355.1 Desulfuromonadaceae bacterium | reverse complement strand
AAACTCCTATGCCAGTAAGATCGAGTCGTACAACAATGAAAAGATCGTTTACATCAAGGAGGCCGTGGACGGCAGCTACGCCGAGGTGCGGTCCAAAGTGGTGACGGCCAAGCGTGACGAGTTTGCCCTGGACTACCGTTTGATGAATGAAAACGGAAAGTGGATGGTCTACGACGTGGTTATCGAAGGGGTCAGCCTGGTCTCCAACTACCGGAGCCAGTTCAACCGGATCATCACCGCCAGCGGCTATGGGGAATTGGTGAAGAAACTGCAAACCAAATCTGAGGAATTAAAGGCGCCGTAAAACGATTAAAATTGCTTGACACGCGCTTCTGGCCTGTGATAAACGACACGGGCAGCAAGTTTCGGACGTTTTTGCAGAACGTTGAGTAGCATGATTGACCAAGCTTTGCGGTTTTCCTGCATCAGACTCCGGAAACTTAAGCGGTATCTCACTCGTTCCGGCGCAGATCCGGAGAAAAAAAGGAGGTAGGAAAATGGCACAGGGCAAGGTGAAATGGTTCAACGACACCAAGGGATTCGGTTTTATCGAGCAGGAAGGTGGCGAGGATGTGTTCGTTCACTTCTCCGCTATTCAGTCGGAAGGCTTCAAGTCCCTCGCCGAGGGCGACGCTGTCAGCTTTGACATCACCCAGGGCCCCAAAGGGCTCCAGGCTTCCAACGTCCAGAAGATCAAGTAAGCACGGTATCCCGGACAGACCCGAAAGCCCGCTGAGCAATCAGCGGGCTTTTTTTGTGCGATGCGCCTTCTGCCCGTTCCGTCCGGCGTGTTGAACAACCGTTCCCGCGTTTGACGGCTTCCTGCCCCGCGGGCCACTCCCGCCGAACAGCAGTTCCGCCGCATCCTCACGCCCCAACGCCCTGAGCGCTTCCATCACCCTGCTCCGCTCCTCGGGCCCGTGCCACAGCAAGAGCGCCTTCTGCAGCCCCTTTTCCCGGTCGCTGGCCGGGACATGCACCCTTTTCCCGTTGTCCGGATCGATCCCGGTGTAGAACATGCACGTCGAGAGGGTGCCGGGGGTAGGGGTGAAATCCTGGACCTGCTCCACCTTCAGCCCAAGTTTCTTGAGCATGAGTGCCAACTCCAACATATCGGCCAGGGTGCAGCCGGGGTGTCCGGAGATCAGGTAGGGGATCACATGCTGACGTTTGCCGAGGCGCACGCTCTCCTCCTTGAAACGGCACAGAAAGGCTTCGAAGGACTTCCTGCCCGGCTTGCGCATCAGCAGCGTGACATGCTCGACCAGATGCTCCGGCGCTACCTTGAGCAGTCCGCTCACGTGATGCCCGACCAGCTCCCGGAAATAGTCCGGCTGCCGCTCCAGCAGGTCGTAGCGCACGCCGGACGAAACCGCCACATGCTTCACCCCGGCCCGGCTGCGGGCCTTCGTCAGCATGGTCGCAGCCCGCTTGGCGCCGGTTACGAGATGTGCGCAGATAGCAGGGAAGATGCAGCTCGGGCGTCGGCAGCCCTGCATCGCATCCGCATCGCCGCAGGAGAGGCCGTACATGTTGGCGGTCGGCCCGCCGATGTCGCTGATGCTGCCGCGGAACCATGTCTTGCGGGCAAGCGCATCCACTTCGGCAAGCACCGAACGCTCGCTGCGGGACTGGATCAGCTTGCCCTGATGCATGGCAATGGCGCAGAAGGCGCAGCCGCCGAAACAGCCGCGATGACTTGTGATAGAGGTCTTGATCTGCTCCCAGGCCGGGATCGTTTCGGCGTAGGAGGGATGGGGCGCCTTCTCGAAGGGCAGGGCATAGACGGCGTCCATCTCCGGCTCGGATAGGGGCAGGGACGGCGGGTTGCAGACCAGACTGCGGTCGCCGTGCCGCTGGACGATCGTCCGGCTACAGTAGGGGTTCTGCTCGCGGCTGGCCAGCCGGAACGCCTCGGCGAATCTCATCTTCTCGGCCGAAACCTCCTCGAATGAGGGGATCTCCCTCACCCCCTGCCCCTCTCCCTGAGGGAGAGGGTGGCCGCAGGCCGGGGGAGGGGGCATCTCTCGCCCGATATAGGCCGTTCCCCGCACATCGCGTATGTTGACCAGCGCTTCACCGCCCCGCATCCGCTCGGCCAACTCCAGAAGCGGCCGTTCCCCCATGCCGTAGATCAGCAGGTCTGCCTTGGCATCGAACAGGATGGACCGCCTGACCTTATCCTCCCAGAAATCGTAGTGGGCAAAACGGCGCAGACTGGCCTCGATGCCGCCGATCACCACCGGCACGTCCTTGTAGGCCTCTTTCAGGCGGGAGGTGTAGACGATGACGGCGCGGTTGGGGCGGGCGCCGTGGCGGTTACCCGGCGTGTACGCATCGTCGTGGCGCAGCTTGCGGGCAGGCGTGTAATGGGCCACCATGGAATCCATGGCCCCGGCTGAAACGGCGAAGAACAGGCGGGGGCGGCCCAGAGCCATGAACGGTTCCTTGGTGCGCCAATCCGGCTGGGCGATGATCCCCACGCGGAAACCGCGGGACTCCAGCCAGCGGGCCAGGAGCGGCACGCCGAACGCGGGATGATCGATGTAGGCGTCGCCCGAGACGAAAATGACGTCCAGCTCGGCCCAGCCGCGCTGCCTGACTTCGTCGATCGTTGTGGGGAGAAACATCGGATAACTCTCTACGAACGTAGATTTTTCGTAAGATCAAGGCGCCCAAGGAATGACGCGGAGACGTACCCAGCGGTACGTCGCACAAGGCATTCTGAAGGGCAACGCTGAGATTGCGGAAAAACTGCGTTCGTCACGGGAACAGGGCCAGCCCTTCCAGCCCCATGGTCTCCGGCAAACCGCTCACGAGGTTCATGTTCTGCACCGCCTGCCCCGCAGCCCCCTTGACCAGGTTATCGATGGCCGAGACGATGATGATCCGCCCGGTGCGGCTGTCCACCATCGGGGCGATGTCGCAGAAGTTGGAGCCCCTCACGAAGGCGGTCGAGGGGAGAGCGCCCTGCGGCAGCACCCGCACAAACGGTTCGTCGGCGTAGAACTCCCGGTAGAGCTGAACCAGTTTTTCCGTGGATATCGGCTTCTTCGGTGTTGCATAGCAGGTGGAGAGGATGCCCCGGTCCATCGGCACCAGATGGGGCGTAAAGGTAATGGTCACGGACTTTCCGGCCAAGAGCGACAACTCCTGCTCGATTTCGGGTGTATGCCGGTGCACGCCCCCCACGCCGTAGGCCTTGAAGCCGTCGTTGACCTCGCAGTAGAGGCTGTCCACCTTGGCCGAGCGCCCCGCACCGCTGACGCCCGAGGCAGAATCGGCGATGATGCTGTCCAGCTTGATCAGCCCGTTTTTCAAGAGCGGGGCCAGGCCGAGGATGATGCTGGTGGGGTAGCAGCCGGGATTGGCCACGAGCTTGGCGCCCCTGACCTTGGCCCGCCTGATCTCCGGCAGCCCGTACACCGCCTTTTTCAGCACGGCCGGATTGAGGTGCGGTTCGTACCAGGCGCCGTAGACCTGGGGGTCGGCGAGCCGGTAGTCGGCCGACAGGTCGATGACCCACTTACCCAGCTTGAGGAAGGTCGGCACCACCTCCATGGCCGCCTTGTGGGGCAGGGCCGTGAAGATGATGTCGGCCTTTTCCGCCACCCGCACCGGCTCCAGATTTTCCAGCAGCAAATCGCACCGTTCCCGTAAGGCCGGAAAGACCTCCGAGATGCGCTTGCCGGCGCTTTGCTCCGAGGTCAGGCAGGTAACCGCCACCTCCGGGTGGCGGTACAGGATGCGGATCAACTCCAGGCCGGTATAGCCGCTGGCACCGACGATCGCGACGTTCAACATGGTAAGCCTCCTCAAGATTCCGGAAAAAAAGCCTCACCACGGAGGACGCGGAGAAAAGCGGGAGGAACATCGAAAACAGATCAACAGGGGTGAACAGGATATCCCTTTCATCCTATCCCTGTTACTGGTTTTGACTCTCCTCCGTGTCCTCCGTGGTAAAAGCTTTCTGTTTTTAAATGACAAAAGGGGAAACCCTTGCGGATTTCCCCTTGTAGCATGGATGAATCGAGTAATCCAGCGATTAGCGCTTGGAGAACTGGAACCGTGCGCGGGCCGCCTTGCGACCGTACTTTTTGCGCTCTTTCACGCGGGAGTCGCGGGTGATGAACCCGGCCTTTTTCAGGGTGCCGCGCAGTTCGGGATCGGTTCCCAGCAGGGCCTTGGTGATGCCGTGGCGGATGGCGCCCGCCTGGCCCGAGTCCCCGCCGCCCTGGACGGTCACGTAGATGTCGAACTTGCCCATATTCTCGGTGAGTTCCAGCGACTGGCGCACGACCATCTTGGAGGTCTCGCGACCGAAGTATTCATCGAGGGTCTTGTTGTTGACGGTAAACTTGCCGGCACCCGGCTTGAGCCATACCCTGGCTACCGAGCTCTTGCGCTTGCCTGTTCCATAATAGCTGACTGCTGCCATATCGTGACTCTCCTCGGAGTGTTAAAGTGCCAGTTGCTTGGGCTGCTGGGCATCGTGGGGATGGCTGGCGCCGGCGTAGACCTTGAGCTTCTTGAGCATGTGCCGGGCGAGCTTGTTCTTGGGGAGCATCCCCTTGACCGCCTTTTTGATGACATCCTCGGGCTTCTTCTCCAGAAGCTTGCCGGCAGAGATCTCCTTGAGTCCGCCGGGAAAGCCGGAGTGGCTGTAGTACACCTTGTCGGACAGCTTGCGACCGGTCAGGGCGATCTTCTCGGCGTTCACCACGATGACGAAATCACCCGTGTCAACGCTGGGGGTAAAGATGGCCTTATTCTTGCCACGCAGGATGTTGGCAACCTGGGTAGCAAGCCTTCCGAGCACTGCGTCCTGCGCATCCACCAGGTACCAGTCCCGTTTCACGTTCTCAATTTTTGCGACTTCCGTTTTCATAATTCCTCACAGACTGCACAACCTGTCAAGACAGGCCATGGTTTTTTCGAAGAGGTGTAACTTACTGAAAGAGTAGCAGCGTGTCAAGAAAAAAAACATCCCCCGCCGCCGAAAAGGTGAACGATGTTGTCAAGCGCCCTGATTCATGCTACACATGCCAACTCAGAGTACCATAAATCACGGAGTTTGCCACCATGAAGATTACCGTTGCCGAAGTGGAGCATGTCGCGCGGCTGGCCCGGCTGGAACTGAATGCGGATGAAACGACGCTCCTGGTCGGCCAGATGGACGCCATTCTCGGCTATGTCGATAAACTCAAGGAGTTGAACACCGACAACATCCAGCCCACCTCCCACGCCGTTCCGGTTGAGAACGCCTTTCGGCCGGACCAGGCACAACCGTCCATCGGGGTGGCAAAGGCCCTGGCCAATGCTCCGGATCGGGCGGAGAGTTTCTATCGGGTGCCAAAGGTAATAGAGTAAGTACTACCCATTTTAACCACAGCGACGCAAAAGCGCAAAGAGAGCCGTCAGGCGCATTCCTTTGTGACCTCTGTGGTGAGTGTCTTTGTTATATGGAGCCGCATACAATGGAACTTTTTGACCTGACCATACACGAACTGCACGAAAAGCTGATGAAAAAAGAGGTATCCTCCGTCGAGGCGACCACGGCGATGCTGGAACGCATCGAAACCGTGGAGCCCAGGGTGGGTGCGTTCATCACCGTTACCCCGGAACAGGCCCTGGCCGCGGCCGCGGCCGCCGACCGGCGTATCGCCGCCGGAGAAGCGGATATGTTGACCGGCATCCCCCTGGCCCTCAAGGACATCTTTCTGACCGAGGGGATCCGCACCACCTGCGGCTCGCGCATCCTGCACAACTTCATCCCCCCCTACAGCGCCGCCTCATGGGAAAAATTACGGGATCGCGGCGCCGTGCTGCTGGGCAAGCTCAACCAGGACGAATTCGCCATGGGGTCGTCCAACGAATCCAGCGCCTTCGGCGCCTGCCGC
>DATBXI010000068.1:0-9333 GCA_036514355.1 Desulfuromonadaceae bacterium | reverse complement strand
GAGGCGAGAACCACCGAAAAGGACACCATGCTCTCGAAGATCATCGAATCCGTCAGCGAAGCCCAGGCGAGCAAGCCACGCATCCAGAACACCGCTGACAGGTTAGTCGCTTTCTTTGTCCCCTCCATAATCATCATGGCGTGTGCAACCGTCCTGTTCCATCTCGTCAGAGGATCATCGGTCGATATCGCACTGATGACCGGCATATCCGTCCTTGTCATAGCCTGTCCCTGCAGCCTCGGCCTTTCCACGCCCCTTGCCGTGATGATCTGCTCGGCCATCGCATCCTCAAAGGGGATCCTGCTGAAACATGGTGAAGTCATTGAAAATGTCGTCCAGCTGAGCGGCGTGGTCTTCGACAAGACCGGCACCATCACCACCGGCAAACCGGTACTGAACAGGACCATGGTCATGGATCACGCCATGACGGCCGGGGAGTTGCTGAAGATTGCCGCCTCCCTGGAGAGGTTTTCAGAGCATAGCGCCGGCCACGCGATCATGGAGGCGGCACGGGGTCTGGACACCTACGACGTACGCGGATTCAAGGCGATCCCCGGCAAGGGGGTGGAAGGTGAACTCGACGGCCTGCACATTTCCGTAGGCAACATCGATTTCATGGGACAAAAGGAGATCGGGGTGAGCGATGACCTGCGAAGCTCTATCCTCCCGTACGAGACAGCAGGGCATACGGCGGTCTTCATGGGGTGGGAGGAACAGGTACGGGCGATCTTTCTGGTGGCGGACAGCATTCGGGAAGGGGCGGCGGAGACCGTGGGCATGTTGCGGGAGATGGGGCTGAGCACGGCCATAATCAGCGGCGATGCCGTGACGACAACCCGGGCAATAGCGTCGGGCGTGGGTATACGCGACGTCATCGGCGGCGCCCTGCCCACGGAAAAGAGAGCCTTGATCGCCGGCTTGCAGCAGAAAGGCGGCAGAATACTGATGATCGGCGACGGCATCAACGATGCCCCTGCCCTTACCGAGGCGTTTGTGGGGGTTGGCATGGGACGGGGCACCGAGATTGCCATGGAGAGCGCCGATGCCATACTGGTGCGCAACAGACTGGAAGCGGTCCCTTTCTTCATAGGGTTGTGCCGGAGGACCTTCAGGATCATCAAGCAGAATATCTTTTGGGCATTTTTCTACAACATAGCCGCACTCCCCCTGGCAATCTCCGGAGTGCTCCACCCGATCGTAGCGGCCGGGGCCATGTCGGTAAGTTCGCTGTTTGTTGTCTTTAACTCATTGAGGATACGACGATGTGGACACTATATTTCCTGATTATTCTCACCTTGGCGCTCGGCGTAGGGGCATACCTGCTCTTCGTATGGTCTGTCAGAAAAAACCAGTACGACGACGTGGAAGGCCCCAAATATCGTATGCTTGACGATGATGGGGACAACTAAATTCGGTAGTAACGTTTCCCGGTCAACCTGCCGTCACTCCTTCACAATTCTCCCACCAATCCAGTAACAATCCTCCTTACGACCCAATCAACCATATCACTTCTCCTAAAAAGACAAAAAAGACTATTTTTATCTTTTTAGGCTTGCAATCTTAATTTATTTCTGTATACTGTATTGCAGTTTGGTCGCACTAAATTGTTTTCCACACAATCAGCAGGGAAATGCAATTAAAGGAGAGAAGCTATGGACGTATTATCGCTCAGTCAGTTGCAGTTCGCGGCAACCGGCATGTTTCACTGGATTTTTGTTCCCCTCACCCTTGGATTATCGATCCTTACCGCCTATATGGAAACCCGGTATGTTGCCACTGGTGACAAGACGTGGCTGCGCATGACCAAATTCTGGGGCAAGTTGTTTCTGATCAATTTTGCCCTGGGCGTGGTTACCGGCATCACCATGGAGTTCCAGTTCGGCATGAACTGGTCCGAGTATTCGCGGTACGTTGGCGATATCTTCGGCGCTCCCCTGGCAATCGAGGCAACGCTGGCCTTTTTCCTGGAGTCGGTCTTTATCGGCGTCTGGATCTTCGGCTGGGACAAGATCTCCAAAAAGACCCACCTGGCCGCCATCTGGCTGGCTGCGGTCGCCTCGAATGTTTCAGCCCTGATCATCCTTTTGGCCAATGCCTGGATGCAAAAACCGGTGGGCTACGTACTGCGCAACAACCGGGCCGAGATGAATGACTTTCTGGCCGTGCTGACAAATCCGTACGGCTGGATCAAGTTCACCCACACCCTGCTCTCCGGTTACGCCCTGGCGGCCTTCCTGATCATGGGAGTTTCCGCCTGGCACCTGCTGCGGAAAAACGAGATCGACTTCTTCAAACGGTCCTTCAAGCTGGCTGCTGTCTGGGCGTTCGTCGCTTCGATCGGCGTGGCGGTGACCGGCGACTTCCATGCAGTGGAGATCGCCAAAACCCAGCCAACCAAGTTCGCCGCCATGGAATCGCAATGGGATACCAAGCGCGGCGTCGGCATGAACCTGCTGCTGGTTCCCGATGTGAGCCGGGAGTGCAACTCGATCGAACAGCTGTGCGTTCCCAATGCACTCAGCTTCCTTGCCTTCCATGACGGCAACGCCGAGATCAAAGGCCTGAAGGACTTCCCGAAAGAGCTTCGTCCTCCCGTTACCCCGACCTTTTTCAGCTTCCGCCTGATGGTAGGCCTGGGAACGTTCATGATCCTTGCCAGCCTGCTGGGCATCATCCTGTCGCGCCGGGAGAATTTCGCCGACCAGCGGGCGTTCCTGTCGTTGATGGTGTTCGCCATTCCCGCACCGTATCTGGCTGAGCAGTTTGGCTGGCTTGTTGCCGAACTGGGCCGGCAGCCCTGGATCGTGTACGGCGTGCTCAAGACCGCCGATGCCGTCTCCAAATCCATCTCAACAACCCAGGTAGCCCTGTCGCTGCTGGGCTTTACCGTGCTTTACGGCCTGTTGGGCGCCATCGACATCTTCCTGCTGGTCAAGTATGCCAAAAAAGGGCCGGACAAGGATCTTTCGAGTATCATCACTGTTCAGGGGAGGGCATAAACAATGGGCGCATCAGTATTCCAGATCATCTGGTTCGTATTGTGGGGGGTATTGTGGGCAGTGTATTTCATGCTGGACGGCTTTGTCCTGGGCACCGGCTTCCTGTCGGGGTTTCTGGCAAAAAATGACACCGAAAAGCGTGTACTCATTAACACCGTCGGACCGGTATGGGACGGCAACGAGGTCTGGCTGATAACCGCCGGCGGCGCCACGTTTGCAGCTTTCCCCACCACCTACGCCCTGATGTTCAGTAATCTCTACTCGGCCCTGCTGCTGCTGCTCTTTTCCCTGATCGTGCGTGGCGTCTCCTTCGAGTTCAGGAGCAAACTGGAGAGCCAGGCCTGGCGAGGCGCCTGGGACACGGCCATCGTTGTCTTCAGCTTCCTGCCGGCACTGCTGTTCGGTGTTGCCTTCGGCAATATTTTCAAGGGCATACCGATGAAAAACGATTTTGCCGCTCTCAATTTCACCTATGACGGGACATTGCTCGGGCTGCTCAACCCCTACGGCCTGCTGACGGGCGTGCTGTTTGTCCTGCTGTTCGCCGTGCATGGTGCGTTGTACGCCGCCATCAAGACCACCGGTGACCTGAGCAAACGGGGCGCCGATATGGCCAACAAACTCTGGCTGCCGCTTCTGGTCGTGGCCGTTGCCTTCCTCGGTTACACCTATCCGGCCACCAAGCTGTATGGCAACTTCCTCAAGGCGCCGGTTCTGTTGATTATTCCCGTCATTGCCGTGGTCTCACTCCTTCTGGTCAAGGTCTTTGCCGCAAAAGGCCACTCCCATAAGGCCTTCACCTTTTCCTGCCTGACCATCCTGTTCGTGGTCTTCACCGGTGTGACCGGGCTCTTCCCCAACCTGATCCCCTCGAATATCGATCCCGCATCGAACCTGACCATTTTCAATTCATCGTCCAGCCTGCTGACGTTGCAGATCATGACCGTGGTGGCACTGATCTTTGTCCCAATAGTCATCGCCTACAAGATCTGGGTCTACCGCATCTTCAGGGCCCGGGTCACAAACGAGGACATAACAGGCAATTCTGAAGCATACTAACCCAACAACATACTGTTATTGTTGTGTTTTGTTAATTTTATTGGCCACAGAACTTGACATGCTTCCGATCCTGGTGTATTAAATATTTCAACTTGAACAGCCCCAAACCAAAGTCCCGGACAACCGGGACTTTGGCGTTTTGGAGGACATTACCCAAGAAAGGAGTATCCAGCCGGATGTAATCCGGTTCCATAGTGAAGATGCTATCAGGACGGCGGAGCAGAGGGAGTCTGGCCCTTTTCGGTACGAGCGGGGACAGACGGCAAAGCCGACGAAGATAACTCTTTGATGGGGAATCGGACTGATTGTTGTTCTTCTGGCAATGATGCCTGTCCGGCAAAGCCTACACAACCGAACCATATCCATTATGAAAAAGTTATCCATCTTTGCAGTATGCGTGCTGTCTTTGGCAGCATGCGAAAACGCGCCGCTCAAGAAGGCGGATCAGCAGATCACCGCCACCGTGTCGTCCGACTCGCCGCTGGACCGTGAGATCAAAGGACTTCTGGAAAAAGGCATCTCCATGAGCGAGCGCAAACGACAAGTGGCCGTCATCGAAACCTCGTTCCTGCGCTGTACCACCCCCCAGCGTGCCCGTCAGTTGGCGGCGCTCTGCTTCACCAAGACCCTCGGCACACCGTTCATGCCTTTTGACTTGGCCGAGATCGCCCTGGCCGAGACCGGTGGCAACCGCCTTTCCGCAACTGCCGTCTCATCCAAAGGTGCCGTGGGTGTCTGGCAACTCATGCCCCGCCGCGCCAAAAGTCACGGCTATTCCCCCGAGGAGATGGCAAACGACGAAAAATGCGCCGAGGCGGCCGTTCGTGAACTGTACACCAAGCTGGAAATGGCCCAGGGTAATCTGGATCGGGCCAAAAAATTCTACTGCGGCCAGGGTCCCCAGGCTGACCAGTACCTGCGCAAGATTCACAAGGTCCGGCTGGAGTTGCTGAGTGAGCTGGAACGCCAGACCGAACTTCTTGCCATGGGTGATGACGGGACACGGATGCGATGAACACCGAATGATGGGGAGAGTGCCGCTCTCTTGCGAGCCATAACCATCTCCCGTCCGTTTCCCACCGCGCGATTCAAACATGCGTGTGGACGGTGGACGTCACCCTTGGAAAAGTCTTTTCTTCTTGATAACAAAGTAGCCGCTCTGCTATAGTTGAGCGGCTTTTTTTGCGTACTTCACCTGCCTTACAACAAGGAGCCCTTCCTTGCAGAGCCCCTCGCCGCCGTACAGCACCAGCATGACACTGCGCACCAAAATGGTGCTGCTCGCCCTGGCGGTATGTGCCGGCATGGTGATCATAACCGTCAATTGCCTGTTTCTGATGCACGAGGTCAGTATCGGCGGTCCGGCCTACAAGGCGATCCGACAGGATCAGAACGCCCTTGAACATATTGCCGGCCTCAAGTCCGACCTGTTCCAGGTCAGCAACGAAGTGCAGAGTTTCATGGTCGAGACCGATTCGGGGATCGCAAGCAAAAAAGTCGACACCATCAGGGAGTTGACCGGCGCCATTGACCGCAAATTCGTCCTTGTCATGGAATCCCTGGAAACGCACGCCAAACAGGAGGCGCTCACCAAAGCGGGCGCTGTGTGGAAAGAGTACAAGAAGACGCTGCTGGAGGATGTACTGCCGGCAGCCGGCAAGGGGGATATGCTCAGGGCCAGATACCTGATGACCGGCATCCAGGCCCAGCGTTTCAACATCTTCAGCAAAGCTGCCGCAGCCATGGTCGACAACCTCCATCGGGAACTCGATCGCACCGAGGAACTGATGGCGACCGGTATCCGCACCAAGATCGTCTGCTCTTTTGTGATTACCCTGATCATCATTGCACTGGTTGTGACTGTTTCCACCATCATCACCAAATCCATCACCAGACCGCTCAGCAACTGCGTCGAGTTTGCCCGAACCGTGGCCGAAGGCCGGCTCGACAGCCGCCTTCACATAACCGGCGGCAACGAAATCGGCGAACTCGCCACGGCCATGAACGGGATGGCCGAAAATCTCCACACTACGGTTTCCCGGGTCAATTCCGTTGCCAACGAACTGACTGCCATCGACAACAACATCGAGAAGGCCGCCCGGCACGTCGTTACGTCGGCCCAACTTCAGGAGAGTTCCGTAAGCGAGACATCCCGGGGCGTGACGCATATTAATGAGTCGGTTCATGAGGTTTCCGCCGGCATCGACAAACTCTCCTCATCGGCAGCCGAAACCTCATCTTCGATCCTCCAGATGGCCGCCAGCGTGGAAGAGGTGGCCATAAACGCCGACAAGCTGGGAGATTCGGTCAATGAAGTCAGCTCGTCGGTCATCGAAATGACCACCTCCATCAAGGAGATCGGCACCAGCATCGCCAACCTGCTGGCCGCTTCAAGCACCACGGCCTCCTCCATCGCCGAGATGGATGCCACCATCAAACAGGTGGAAAAGAACGCCATGGACACCTCTGCCATCTCGGAAGGGGTCAAAAACGACGCCGTTACCGGAAAACTGGCGGTTGAAGAGGCCATTGCCGGCATGCAGGCCATCCGCACGTCGTCCCATATCACCGCCGAGGTGATTGAAAACCTGTCACACCGGACCAACGACATCGGCGCCATTCTGTCGGTGATCGACGAGGTGGCGGAGCAGACCAACCTGCTGGCCCTCAACGCCGCCATCATCGCCGCCCAGGCCGGCGAACACGGCAAGGGGTTCGCCGTGGTGGCCGACGAGATCCGGGAGCTTGCCGAACGCACCAGCAGCTCCACCCGCGAGATTGCCACGGTCATCCAGGGCGTCCAGGATGAAACCCGTCGTGCCGTTGACGCCATCATCCAGGCGGAAGAGAGCATTACCGAGGGTGAGAAACTCTCCGAACGTTCAGGGACTGCCCTGGAAAAAATCGTCAGCGGGGTACAGAAGGCCAGTATCCAGATCCACGAGATCGCCCGTGCCACTGTGGAGCAGGCGCGTGGCAGCCAGAGCATCCGGGAGGCCATGGAACGGGTCGAGGAGATGGTCGGGCAGATCGCCAGTTCCGCGGTTGAGCACTCCCGCGGCAGCGATCTGATCACTGCAGCCGTGGAGCGGATGAAAGGGCTGACGAGCCAGGTACGCATCTCGACCCGCGAGCAGAGCCGCGCCAGCAACCTGATCGCCCGCTCCACCGAAGACATCATCACCATGATCGACCAGATTCGCGAAGCCTGCCATTCCCAGGTTCAGAACAGCACCATGATATCCCGGTCGGTCACCAGCATCCAGACATCATCCAGCTCACACTCAGAGGCGGCCAAGGTCATGGAGAGTTCCGTAACCGGCCTGTCCAGACAGATCGACCTTCTGGAGAAAGAGATCTCCGGCTTCAAGATCTGATACGGCTCCGCCCATCCCCATTCGCGGATATTTCCCCCATGAACAGACTGACTCAGCGCTTCGCGGACATTGGCAAGCAGAACGGCAAGGCTCTGGTGACCTTCATCACCGCCGGCGATCCCGACCTGAACACAACAGCCGAACTGATCCCCCTCATGGAAGAGGCGGGCGCCGACATCATAGAGCTCGGCATGCCATTTTCCGACCCCATGGCCGACGGCCCCACCATCCAGCTCTCTTCGGAGCGGGCGCTGGCCGCCGGCACGACCCTGGAAGGGGTTCTGACAACGGTCCGCAGGGCCCGCGCCACCTCCACCATCCCCATCATCCTGATGGGGTACCTCAACCCGATCCATGCCTACGGGTACGAATGCTTTGCCCGCGATGCGGCCCAGGCCGGCGTGGATGGCGTGCTGTTGGTGGACATGCCCCCCGAGGAGTCAGGGGAGTTCCTGGCCGCTGCCCGGGCCCATGACGTGAACGTGATTTTCCTGCTCACCCCCACCTCGGACAAATCCCGTATCGCTACCGTTGCGGAACTGGGAAAGGGCTTCGTATACTACGTGACCGTCACCGGCGTCACCGGGGTCCGCCAGGAGGTCTCCGCCAGCCTGGCGGCCGACCTGGGCCGGATCCGCAAAAAGATCAAACTTCCCATCATGGCCGGCTTCGGCATTTCCACCCCGGAGCAGGCCGCCAGCGTTGCCGACCTGGCCGATGGCGTGGTGGTGGGCAGTGCCATCGTCAAGCTGTTCCAGCAGCATTCGGGCACAAAGCTGAAGACCGAGGTCACCCGCTTCGTCAGGGCGCTCAAGCAGGCCATTTCGCCCCAGCAGTAATGCTTGTTTCCCGTGGAAGGTTTCAGGGTACCCGCAAAAACCACATGAAACGTTACGCCTGAAACCACACCCGGGTTGACACCCGGCCGCATTTCTGCTACCAAGCTGCTTCACTTGCAGTAAAGAATTTGAGTCACACTAAATTTTGCGAGGTTCACCATGAGTTGGTTCAGCAGGGAAAAGGCGGGCATCGACAAGTCCGACGTGAAGAAAAGCAAGGTCCCCGAGGGAATGTGGATCAAATGCCCCGGCTGCTCCGCGAGCATACTGGCCAAGGAGATCGACGCCAACCTGAACGTCTGTCCCAAGTGCGGGCACCATTTCCGTATCTCGGCCCGCCGCCGGCTCGAGGCCCTGCTGGATGGCGGAACCTGGCAGGAGTTCGATGACGCCATGACCTCGGTGGATTTCCTGGAATTCAAGGATGCCAAGAGCTATCAGGAGCGCATCAATGCCGCCGTTGCCAAGGGAGGCTCCAAGGACGCAGTCATCTGCGTGGAGGGCGCCATAGAGGGGACCGGCGTGCAGGTTGCCATCTTCGACTTCGCCTTCATGGGGGGGAGCATGGGGAGCGTGGTGGGTGAAAAGATCACCCGAGCCATCGAGCGTGGCCTGCAACGGCGCCAGCCGGTGATCGTCATCTCCGCCTCGGGCGGCGCCCGCATGCAGGAGAGCATCCTCTCCCTGATGCAGATGGCCAAGACCTCCGCGGCTCTGGCCAAGCTCAAGCAGGCCGGCATCCCCTTCATCTCCATCCTGACCGACCCCACCACCGGCGGCGTCACCGCCAGCTTTGCCATGCTGGGGGACATCAACATCGCCGAACCCAAGGCCCTGATCGGCTTTGCCGGGCCGCGGGTCATCGAGCAGACCATCCGCCAGAAGCTCCCCGAAGGGTTCCAGCGGGCCGAATACCTGCTCGACCACGGCATGGTGGACGCGATCATCCCCCGTACGGAGATGCGCGGCAAGCTCGCATCCATACTGAAGATGCTTCACCGCCCCGCCGCCTGAGATGCCCCTGGCCGACACGCTGGAGAAGCTCTACGCCCGCCGGCG
>DATBXI010000067.1:0-4565 GCA_036514355.1 Desulfuromonadaceae bacterium | reverse complement strand
CCCCCAGCATGTGGGCCAGCCGGGCATGGTCATAGACCTCACCCGCGCTGTCGCGGCTGTAGGAAAGCGCAAGCACCAGGCTGGTGGGGGGGAGGGATTCCACCTGGTGCAGCATCTCGGCGGTATTCAGGTTATCCATATAACGGATGGCGACTCTCCCGGTCAAGCCCTTTAGCTCCCTTTCCGCTTGCCTGCGGGTTGCCTGGCCGGTGGAGGTGTAGTCGTGGATGACGAAGATCTCGCGTGTTCCGGGGTGCACCCGGAGCATCATCTCCACCGTGCCCCGCACATCGAGCAACTCCGCCACGCCGGTCACGTTCCCGTGCCCCGCGATCATGTCGGGCGTGTAGCCGTTGATGCCGCAGAAGACGATGGGCGTGCCCGGAAAGATCGTGTCCCGGTATTTCAGGGCAAAGTCCAGGGCGGGATTGTCCACGGCGATAATGACCGGGATCCGTAGCGTCTTGAACTTGCGGGCAAACAGCGCCGCCATCTGTCCGAAGTGGTCCATGGCGGGGAAAAATTTGCAGTCCAGGTATTCCACGATCGGCTCGCTGCCCGGCCTGGCCTTTTGCAACGCCTCCACGATGCCGCTGGTCTCGTTGTCCGACCAGGAATAGTAGGGATGATAGGAGTTGAGTACCAGGATGCGGGTCGGGTGCCCGGCCGGAGTGGCGGCCCGGGCTGGACCCCGGGCGAGGCAGCAGAACAGGCAGGCAAGGGCGATCACTAGCGTGAAGCGCCCGATGAGTGCCATCGGAGCATTGGTACAACGGGCATATGGTGGGGGAGCCTGTCGTGTCATCGTTGTCAGACGGCTGTCTGCAATCCTTTCCTGATGGTGAAGGCGAAGGTGGCCCCCTGGCCCGGTGCGGAAGCCACACTGATTTGGCCGCCGTGGCGTTCGACGATCTTTTTGCACACCGCCAGGCCGATGCCGGTGCCGGCGTACCGGTCCCGGGCATGAAGGCGCTGAAATATCTCGAAGATCCGCTCGAAGAACGCGGGATCGATGCCGATGCCGTTGTCGCTGACACTGATCTCCCACGCCTCCGGCCGCTCAGTTGCCCCCACATGGATCAGGGGAGCGGCCGGACCGCGGAACTTGATGGCATTGGCGATCAGATTCTGGAAGAGCTGCACCATCTGGACCTCGTCCCCGTCCAGGGTGGGGAGCGGGTCATGGGTGACCACGGCGTCGCTCTCCGCGATGGCCTGGCGCAGGTTGGCCAGGGCGTGCCCCAGGACGGCCTCCCCCTCGAACCGGCCAAAGGGTTTGCCCTTGGATTCCACGCGCGAATACGCGAGCAGGTCGTTGATCAACTGCTGCATGCGCTGTGCCCCGTCGGTGACAAAGCCGATGAACTCGTCCGCGTCCTTGTCCAGCTTGCCCTGGTAGCGTTTGGCCAGGAGCTGGATAAAGCTGGTGATGGTGCGCAGGGGCTCCTGGAGATCATGGGAGGCGACATAGGCGAAGTGCTGCAGTTCGCGGTTCGACTCCTCCAGGCGTCTGCCCATGGCTTCCCGCTCGATCTCGATCCGCTTCCGGTCGCTGATGTCCTTCACCAGTTCTATGCCCCCCACGACCCTGCCCGAGGCGTCACGCAGCGGTGAGGCGGTGACGAGCACATGGGTGATGCCTGTGCTCGACGGCATCACCCGTTCCACCACGTGCACCTGTTCGTCCGCGAAGCAGGCCTGAACCGGGCAGGGGTTGCAGTTGTGAGGTTTGTGTTCGTATGCCTCGTAACAGAACCGCCCCACCTGGTCGCCGACCATTAGCCGGTGCACGTCGTTCTGGTAGATGATGCGGAAACTCCGGTCCTGGATGGTCAGCCCGTCGCCGATTCCGGCGATGATGGCTTCGGTCTTGCGTTTTTCGTCCAGCGCCGACGTGACGGCGGCATCCAGCTCATCCACAAAGCGCATCCGCTCCGCGTCCCGCTTGGCCAATGCGTCCGACATGTTGTCAAAGGCCCGGGCGATCAGGCCGAATTCACCGTTGTCATGGGGGATGCCGACCCGGACATCCGGGTTGCCGGCGGCCAGTTGTTCCGAGGCAGCCACGAGTTTCCGGGTGCGGGAGACGATGCTGAAATGGGCGAACAGGAACGCCGCGAATCCCGCCAGCAGCGTAAAGGCGAGCATGTAGCCGAGATCGCGGGCGATGAGGTGATGCACATCGGCCAGTGCCCTGTCCTCGGGGACCTGGAGCCGTACGTACAGGTACGGTTCGCCGGTGGCCGGGAGCCGGAGCGCATGGTAGATGATGATGTAGCGCCGTTCGTCAATGCTGCGGGTGAGGACCGTGTCCGGTGCCGTTGCGGCGGCCATGTCGGCAAACAGGGCCGGGTCGTCGCTTGTGCCCTGCACCTGTCCCCTGGCGGAGTGGTGGAGAACGATGCCCTTGTGATCGACGATGATCAGGGCGGCCTCGGGGGGGAGATGGGCCGTGGCGATCTGACAGGAGAAGTCCGCAAAGTTGATGCCGGCTTCCAGTATTGCCAGCAGGCCGCCGTTCGTGTCAGTAACGGGATAGCCGAAGCTGAATATCGGTTTGGGCGATTGGATGCCAAGGGCAAATTCTCCGGCGGAAAAGGCACGGTTGCGGGCCGCATCGCGGAAATATTTGCGGTCCCGCACATTCGCCTCACCCTTTACGGCTGGGATCGAGGCGAAGATGTCACCGTTGGGTCGGGCGGCATGGAGGCTGCAGTAGCGCGGATCGTTGTGCCGGATGTCCGCCAGCAGCTTGTCGCAGGCAACGGAGTTGCGCTGTCTGACGTCCGGGAGAGTGGCAAGGGTCGCCAGCATCTGGCGGGTAGTGGTCGCCGTGTTATCCAGGTCAGTGGAAATGGCGCTGATGAACGCCCTGCACCCGTCATGCACGTCGCTGAGCGCCGCCCGTTTCTGCTCCAGGCCGGTATGGACGACGATCACCAGGGCGGGCGCGGCGGAGAGGAGCACCAGCAGAAACAGGTAGGTGCGGATGGACCAGCCCGTGAAGCTCTTCATGCCGTGACCATCTTATGCGAATACGTGAGGGGGAAAGACCGCATCAGGAGGCCTGCTCCTCTTCGTCCGGATAGAGCCGCTCCACCTGCCGGAAGCTGTCCACGCATTCCAGGAACACCTCCACCAGTTCCGGATCGAACTGTTTTCCCGCTTCCTCCTGGATGGTTGTGATGACGCTGTTCTCGTCCCAGGCTTCCTTGTAGCAGCGGCGCGACGAGAGGGCGTCGTAGACGTCGGCCAGAGCCACGATCCGTCCGAACAGCGGGATCTCCTCTCCCTGCTTGCCCCGGCTCCCCCCGTCCTCTGTCTCGTAGCCGGGGAGCGGCTGCTGGGTCACGGGGTCGATGAAGCCGGGGTAGCCCTTGCCGTCCCAGCGTTCATGGTGGTTGAGGGCCACGATGGAGGCCGATTCGTCGAAATCGGAATAGATGTCGGCAAACAGGTTGGCACCGAACAGGGTGTGGAGCTTCATGACCTGATATTCATCCGGCGTGAACCGCCCCGGCTTCTTCAGGATCATGTCGGAGATGGCGACCTTGCCCACGTCGTGGAGCATGGCCGACATGCGCAGCACATCGCGGTTTTTGTCGATCTCTTCGGGATCGATACCTCGCCTCTGCGCCCAGGCCTCGTAGAGGATCACGGCATAGGCGGCCACCCGGTTGACGTGGGGGCCGGTCTCCTTGGGATCGCGCAGTTCCGCCATCTTGTTCATGCGCAGGATCATTTCCCGGGTCATCTTGGCCCGTTCGATGGCGTTGGCCGCGTTGTTGGCAAAGTAACTGATGTTGCTCTCGTCCTCCCGGGCAAAGGGGATGATGTTCCCGGCCCCGTCCATGGCGTTGATCAACTGCAGCACCCCGATGACGTCGCCGCGGAAGTTGTTCAGCGATATGGTCAGCATGGAGCGGGTGCGGTAACCGGTGCGGTCGTCGTAGGAGCGGTTGAAGCTGTAGGGGAGGGACGGATCCAGTTCGTACACGTCGGGTATGGTGAGGATGGTGCTGTTGTTGGCCACGAAACCGGCGATGGACGTGTTGTCGATGGGGATGCTGAAGGTGGAGTAGGGGAGCTTCCTGCCCGGTGGGAGCTGCCGCCGCATGGTGTCGTTCTGGGTGTACCGGAACGTGAGGCGATCATCCTCGCGGACGTAGATGGAGCCGGCATCGCTGTTGGTAAAGGCCCTGGCTTCGTCCAGGATCTTCTCCAGCAGCAGGTCGATGTCCTTGATCTGGGATATCTCCAGGCCAAGCGTAAGGATCTTGGACAGTTTTTCGTCCTGGCAGAGCATGGGGTACCTCCACGGAGCGAGTTACGACATTCTATGCGGATGTCGGCATTTTCTCAAGCAAAACCATGAGCACGGACAGTCGCAGATAGGGATACGTTATTCCCATCGCTGATGGCAAGTAATAATAAGTGTGACTTCATGGGTATAGTCTTGTTTTCTGGTATTGGATTGGAGTATATTAATCATACCGTGTTATCAACCTGCTGAAATCACATTGTATAGCGAATTACCACGAGTGGTGCGTCGCAAAAAACTGTAC
>DATBXI010000066.1:0-8448 GCA_036514355.1 Desulfuromonadaceae bacterium | reverse complement strand
GGTTGCTGCATGCATGGTTCTCCGCGGGGCGATCCTCGTAACCGCCCGTCTGTCCGGCAAACGCCGCCGGTTTGTCCCTACGAAACGGGTCCTGAACCGACCCTTGCGGCTATGGCCGCCACTTCTTCCCCGTACAGCCCTTTCTGCCACTCCCGCATCCCCGTGATGCCGTCCAGGGCATGGAGAGATGCATTCTCCTGGTCCGCTATCCCTTCCAGCAGCCAGTTGGGGGCCACCACGCCCGGTTCGAGACCCAGGTCCGCGCTCCGGCGCTCCCGCCAGAGTTTGAGCCGCTTCAAACGTTCCTTGGCCCCGTCGGCCGGTTCCTCGCGGACTCTGCGGGGAAAGCGCGGCAATGCATCCTCGGCCATGGCCAATCCCGCGGCTATGGCCGCCAGAATGCCGTCGCCATGGCGGTGTACCTGGCCCGGCGTCATGCCCTTGATGGCTGCCAGCTCCGCCAGGGAGCGCGGCCTCTTCTCAGCAACTTCCAGCAGCGTTTCCGCCGAGATCACCTTGAATGGCGGACGGTCCAGTTCCCGTGCCTGGCGGTCCCGCAACTCCAGAAGCCCTTCAAGGATGGCCAGGCTGCGTCCCTTCAGCCGCCCGGCCCCTTTGCACGAGAGGAACAGCGGCCCATCCTTCTCAGTAACCCGGGCTTGGCACACCAGGTCGCATTCTTCCTTCAGCCAGGACAAACGTCCCTTTTTTGCCAACTCTTCACGGAGTTGATCGTGCAGGGGGAGCAAATAGGCCGTATCCGCCATTGCATAGGCGCACATCTCCGGACTCAACGGTCGCTTGCTCCAGTCGGCCTTCTGGTACTTCTTGTTCAACTCAACGTCGAAACGCGACTTGAGCAGGGCTGCCAGGCCGAATTCGGTAATCCCCAGGAAGCGGCTGGCGATCATGGTATCGAATAGGCTGCACACCTCGATGCCGAAATCGCGGTGCAGGGAACGGATGTCATAATCGGCGCCATGCATCACGATCAGGATGCCGGGATTGCCGAGCGGTCCGGCCAGGGGCTCCAGATCCTTGAACGCCAGCGGATCGATCAGCCAGCTCTCGGTACGGGTCGACACCTGGATCAGGCACACCTTTTCCCGGTAGTGGTGCAGCGAATCCATCTCCAGGTCAACGGCCACTTCGGTTTGCCGTCCCAGGACCGCCGCCACTGCCTCGAGACGCTTCCTATCGGTAATGATTTCGCAAGCTCCGGCCTGCCGGATAGATGATGTCAAACCGGGAACTCCTTGATGATGTGGTAGGTGGTGGTACGCTGGGCTGCCCGGAAACCAGCCCCGTGAATCAGGGCAATCATCTCCTCGGCTGACATGCGGAAGCTGCATCCCGCCGCTGCCACCACATTTTCTTCCAGCATGGTGCCTCCCAGGTCGTTGGCGCCGAAAAATAACGCCACCTGCGCCATCTTGGCCCCCTGGGTTACCCAGCTGGCCTGGATGTTGGGAATGTTGTCCAGTACGATGCGGGACAACGCCAGCACCTTGAGGTATTCGACGCCAGTGGCGGTGGTGCCGCCCAACTCGGTGTTGCCCGGCTGGTACGTCCAGGGGATAAACGCGGTAAAGGAGCCGCCGGCGTCTTGGAGTTCGCGCACCCTGAACAGATGCTCCACGATGTCGGCCGGCTTCTCCCGGCTGCCGAACATCATGGTGGCTGTTGTCGGCATGCCCAGCCGTGCGGCCGTGAGCATGACATCGGCCCACTGGCGCCACCCGATCTTGTTGGGTGAAATGCTGCCGCGAACCTCGTCAACCAGGATCTCCGCTCCGCCGCCGGGAATGGAGTCCAGGCCTGCTGCCTTGAGCCGAGCCACTGTTTCCTCCAACGACAGGCCCGAGGTGGCGGCGATGCAAACGATTTCCGCCGGGGAGAGCGAATGGTTCTGGACCGTTGGAAACCGCCCTTTGATCTCCCGGAACAGTCCCTCGAAAAAATCGATCTTCAGTTCGGGATTGAGCCCTCCCTGCATGAGGAGCTGCGTGCCCCCCTGATCAACCAGTTCGGCGATCTTCCCGAAGATCTCCTCCGGCGGGAGCACATAGGCGTCTGACGCCCCTTTGTCACGGTAAAAGGCGCAGAAGCTGCATTTGGAGTCGCAGATGTTGGTGTAGTTCACGTTGCGGTCGACAACAAACGTCACCCGCTTGTCGGGGTGCAGTTTGCGACGTATTCTGTCCGCCATGTGGCCGACTGCCAGCAACTCCCCCTCTTCCAGAAGCCGGAGGGCCTCCGTGCGTCCGATATGCCCCGTTGCGTCCGTTGGGTAATCCTGTCTGACCGCTGCCGTTACTTCTGTCATCTGATTGCGGAACCCGCCTGGCGGCACGTTCCGCTTCCCCCTCTATTCGTGGCATGTTTCCGAGCCGTCGCCCGCCCGTTGCCAGGTTCACGGGCCTTGCAGCTCATTTGACCGGGTTGGCCAGTTCCTTCTCCAGCAGATGCCTCGCAGCGGGTGGGATGCGCCGCGCCTTGAGTTCCGGTCCCACACACGCCAGGGTTATCAGCGCATCCGCCAGCAACCTGCCATCCACCTTCCGGACCGCCTGCTGCCGCAACACGAAGGAGGAGCCTTTGACCTGCTCCGGATACGTCCGTATTGATATGAGATCGTCATGCACCGCCGGCGCCCGGAAGTCCATCTCCACCCGCACCACCGGAAACACAAAACCGTCGGACGCCAATTTAGTAACGGACAGCCCATGCGTCCGAAAGTATTCTGTGCGAGCCCGCTCGAAATACCTCAGGTAGTTTGCATGGTACACAACGCCAGCGGCATCGGTGTCCTCATAATAGATACGAACATCCATACGTCAGTTCTGTTCCCGGTCACTGGCCCGAAAATAGCGCCATTTGATGTCTTTAAAGTAGATGCGAAACATTTCCGCCAACGCCGCGAGGAATGCCCGCTCGCCCGCACCAGAGCGCTTGGCGCCAGCATATCAGATCACTTTAGTGCAGAAAGGCCGGCTCTGCAACTTCATTCTCTGAAAAAAAAGGGGTATTTTTTGGGTTTCGAGCGCAAACGAACAAAAACGCCCCACAACGATGCCACTTGCTCAAGGCAGGCTGTGATATGGCTTTCCGGACAAAAACCGCTCAGAAGCGACTATTTTGAAACTATTCTCCGAGCCCCCATTTAACGGGCCTTGCACGGGGTAATGACGATCAGGCTGCGCTCCCCCATGCCGAATGGAAGACGGTATGCCTCGTGGCGAGAAATTTCATAGCCGAGATCGCGAAGGGTATCGGCGGCACGCGTCATTTCGTCTTCAGCAGCAGGACCCTTCATGGCGATCATGCGGCCACCATCCGCGAGCAAGGGATGGGCGAGACCCACAAACTGCTCCAGCCGGGAAAAGGCGCGTGAGGTTATCACGTCGAAACAGCCCGCACGGGATGAGTACAAGCTTTCCACACGGGCATGGATCGCTTCGAACCCCTCCAGTTTCAGCAACCGCGCCACATGCCGTTGGAAAAGTATTTTTTTTCCGACCGCATCGACTGAAACGACATTCACGGCAGGCTTGAATATTTTCAGGGGAATGGCCGGTATTCCCGCCCCGGACCCCACATCCAGAACCCTATCGTCATCACGCACATAACCGGCAAAGATCAGCGAATCGATAAAATGCTTGATGGCGATCTCATCATCAGCGGTTATGGCCGTCAGATTTACGGTCCTATTCCATTTCTGTAGTTCAGCAGCAAAGCATTCCAAGGCGTGAATGCCTGTTTCCGGAACCGTCAGCCCCGCCTCTTTCGCTCCCTGCTCAATGGCGTGTCTAATCACATCTGCTCCTGCCGGGTTCAATTCACGGGTTTCCACGAGTGGGTTTTCAACGCGATCGCCAGCACCGAGATCGCCGCCGGTGTTACACCCGGAATGCGCGATGCCTGTCCCAGCGTATCGGGACGATTCCGGGCCAGTTTTTCGCGGACCTCTGTCGTCAGGCCGTTGATGGAAAAATAATCCAGTGCTTCCGGCAGCTGCATACTCTCCAGCTTGCGGGATTGCTCCACCTGCTCAAGCTGGCGTTCGATATAGCCGCGGTATTTTACCTGGATCTCCACCTGCTCCCGCACCTCGGGCGATGTTTCACGTGAAACGTCATCAAATTCAGCCAGCTCGGCGTAGGAGATCTCGGGGCGCCTGAGCAACTGTTCAAAGGTGGTGCCTTTTTGAATGTCCGCCAGCGAGTGCGCGGAAAGAAATGTCTGTTCCGCCGGATCCATCTGCAGCCGACGGGAGCGGACGCGCTCCAGCTCTGCAGCGATCTGCTCACGCTTGAGCAGGAACCGGCCAAAGTCGTTATCCGGCACGAGCCCGACTGCATGCCCCTTGTCGCGAAGCCGCAGGTCGGCATTATCCTCACGCAGCAGCAGGCGGTATTCTGCCCTGGAGGTGAACATGCGGTAGGGCTCTCTCGTACCGAGGGTCACCAAGTCGTCAATCATCACCCCGATATAGGCGTCGCTGCGATCCAGTACCAGCGGTGCCCTGTCCTTGACCCGCAACGCGGCGTTGATGCCGGCCATCAGCCCCTGAGCCGCCGCCTCCTCGTATCCTGATGTACCGTTGATCTGTCCTGCGTGGTAAAGGTTGCGGATCAGCTTGGTTTCCAGTGAAGCGTGGAGTTGGATAGGGTCCACATAGTCGTACTCAATGGCATACGCAGGCCGCATGATCTCGACACGTTCCAGCCCCACGATGGAGCGGTAGAAGGGTATCTGGATATCGATGGGAAGTGACGTGGACATGCCGCTTGGGTAGACCTCCACCGTCTCCAGCCCTTCAGGCTCGATAAAGGTCTGGTGCCGGTCCTTGTCCGGAAAGCGCACCACCTTGTCCTCGATGGACGGGCAGTAGCGCGGCCCTATCCCCTCGATCACGCCGGCGTAGAGGGGCGAGCGGTCCAGGCCGGAGCGGATGATCTCGTGGGAACGCGGGTTGGTGTAGGCGATGTGACAGGGCACCTGGGGCATGGCGATGCGCTCGGTGGAAAACGAGAACGGCACGGGCGGATCATCGCCGTACTGGGGCTCCAGCCGCGAGAAGTCTATGGTCCGGGCATCGAGGCGCGCCGGCGTGCCGGTCTTGAGCCTGCCCACCTGGAAGCCCAACTCCTTGAGCTGGTCCGACAGGCCGACCGAGGGGAGGTCCCCTGCCCGTCCGCCGGGATAGTTGGTGAGGCCGATGTGGATCAGGCCGCGCATGAACGTGCCGGTCGTCAGTACGACGGTTTTGCCGAGAAAGCGGATGCCGGAGCGGGTATCCACACCCCGCAGTTCATCACCCTCCAGATAAAGTCCGGTAGCCTCGCCCTGCTTGAGATACAGATTGTCCTGCCGCTCCAGCACCCGCTTCATGCGCAGCCGGTAGAGCTGTTTGTCCGCCTGGGCTCGTGAGGCGCGCACGGCCGGTCCTTTACGGGTGTTGAGGATGCGAAACTGGATGCCCGTGGCGTCGATGTTCCGCGCCATCTCCCCACCCAAAGCATCGATCTCCTTGACCAGATGCCCCTTGGCAAGGCCGCCGATGGCCGGGTTGCAGGACATGAGGGCGATTGCGTCCAGGTTGATGGTGAGCAGCAGCGTGGAGCAGCCCATGCGGGCCGCCGCCAGGGCAGCCTCGCAGCCGGCATGGCCGGCACCCACTACGATGACGTCGTATGTGGTTTCATAGCAGTGCATGGACTACCTCAGTATGTTTCACGTGGAACATGGGCGTCATTTCCCGATGCAGAATGACGAAAAGATCACATCCAGCACATCGTCCGGCGTTGTCTCGCCCGTGACCTGCCCCACGGCCGCCAAGGCATCACGCAGGTCGATTGCCAGGGTCTCCAGTTCACGGCCTGATTGCAGGCCGGACAGAAACTGCCGGAGAGCCACACGGGCCGAAGCAAGGGCATCGCGATGGCGAGCGCGGGAGATGGCGACAAACTCGCGACTGTCCAGGGCGCCGCCATGGAGAAACGTGGTACGGATCAGATCTCTAAGCCCGTCTATCCCGTCTCCTGACCCGGCGGAGATGGCTACTCGGGGCATGTTTGCAACCTCGGGCGGGAGCCCGATGGCTTCGGGCAGGTCGCTCTTGTTCAGCACGGCGATGATCTGTTTTCCTCCCAGGGAATCGAGTATGAGCCGATCCTCGCTGCCGAACGGCCGTGATGAGTCCAACACGAACAGCACGAGATCGGCCAGCGGTATCTTGTCCAGGGCGCGGCTGATCCCCTCGCGTTCCACCACGTCATCCGTGTGGCGGATGCCGGCCGTATCCAGGAGGCGCACCGCCAAGCCCCCCAGATTGACGGTCTCCTCGATGATGTCGCGGGTGGTACCGGGGATATGGGTGACGATGGCGCGATTTTCCCTGAGCAGACAGTTGAGCAGGCTGGACTTGCCGGCGTTGGGCTTGCCGACGATCAGCACGGAAATGCCCTCACGCAGGATCCTGCCGTCGTCGAAACCGGTCAGCAACCGATCAATCGATGCCAGTGCAGTGTCCACATCCGTGCGCAGGGCGCCGGTGTCGGTTTCGCCGATGTCGTCCTCGGGAAAATCAATGGAGGCCTCGACAAAGGCCAGGCTCCTGGTCAGGGATTTACGGATCTCCGCAATTCTGACGGACAGAACGCCCTCTCGTTGACGTTGGGCAAGGGCCAGGGCGGCATCGGTCTTGGCCACAATAACGTCCATCACCGCCTCGGCCTGCACCAGGTCGATCCTGCCGTTCACAAAAGCCCGGCGGGTGAATTCACCCGGTTCGGCCAAACGGGCACCGCAAGCCAGGGCCGAAGCCAGGACGCGTTCGGTCACCACCATGCCGCCGTGGCAGTGCAGTTCCAGCACATCCTCGCAGGTATAGGAACGGGGTGCGTGCATGAACACGGCCATTGCCTCGTCGATCACCTCACTGCCATCAGGCTCCGTTACGGAGCCATAGTGGAGGAAATGGCTCCTGAAGGCATGGCCGTGGCGGAAGCGGAAGAGACGAAGACCGATGGCGCCAGCCTCCCGGCCGCTGATCCGCACAATGCCGATGCCTCCCTCACCCTGGGGAGTGCTGATGGCTGCAATGGTATCCTCAATATACATAACTGGTTCCTTGCTACCTCCGGTCTCAGAACAGTTCCGTCTGCCGCAACCCTGCCGTTTCACGTCCGTGAGTTTTTACCTCGGAGTTGGCTCGAACCCGTATCACCGACCGAGGCTGGCAACTCCGGAACCTCGGCCTTCTTCCTTTTGCCCCGCCGGACCGCCGGACCCTCACCGAAAAGGCTACCTTGACCGGCCAGCCGCTCGACCTCTCCCTCTTCAAACACCCGGATCACGCCGTACTCGCCGTCGAAACCGGACCTGCGGATCACCCGGCCGCTGCGCATACGTCCCACCGCCTCTGCCAAAAGCGGCGATGCCTGACCGATCTCCTCCAGCGGCACCTGCAGAAGCAGGTTGAATTCCGAGCCAAAGCAGGCAATGGTGCGGCCGTACTGTTCCATGACCCCCTTGGATGCGGGCCCTGTCCCCAAGATCTCTCCCAGCACCTCGGGAAGCGGTATCAGGCTGAAGACCTGGGGCGCGTTCTCCCGGTAGAGCGGCTCTGTCCGGTCGGCCAGTTCCATCACCCGGTGATAAACCCCCACGGTCAGCAGCTTGCCGCAGACCGGACAGCGCAGGCCCAGCCTCCGGGTCTCCTGGGGGTCGAGGCAGACGTGGCAGGCCCGATGGCCGTCTGCATGGTACTTCCCTTCCTCGGGGAAGAACTCCACCGTACCCCGGAAGGTATCCCGCCGGTTGTCGCGGATGGCGTCACGCAGGGCGAAAAAATCCATGCCCGTGGAGAAGAGGTTGGCCTCACGCCCCAGCTTGGAGGGGGAGTGGCAGTCGGAGTTGGAGATCAGGCTGAAGCGGTCCAGGGCTGAGATCAGCCGGTTCATCGCCGGATCGGAGGAGAGCCCGGTCTCCAGGGCAAAGACGTGGGGCGTCAGGTCGCCGAAACACTCTTCGATGCTGTCGAAGCCGGACTTGGAGCCGAACAGGGAGAACCAGGGGGTCCAGATGTGGGCAGGCACCAGGAACCCCTCCGGCGCCCGTTCCATCAGGATCTCCAGCAGATCGCGGCTGTCCAGCCCCAGGATCGGGCGGCCGTCGGACTCTATGTTGCCGATGCCCGCCAGTTTGGCGTTCAGTCGCTCGGCAGAGGCAAAGTCCGGTACATACAGGAGGTTGTGAACCTTGCGCACAACGCCGTGACGCTTGTAGATGCTGCTGATCTCGGCCGACAGCAGGAAACGCACCGTGGACGGGGACGGCGTCACCCCCGCCAGCGGCGAGACGATCGTCCCCTCATCCTTCAGCCGGAACAGGCCCGGTTCCGCCGGCTCCAGCTCATCTTTCAGTCGGCGGAACCAGCCCGGA
>DATBXI010000065.1:0-2150 GCA_036514355.1 Desulfuromonadaceae bacterium | reverse complement strand
CGCCGCGGGACGACAGGGACATGGGGGGCATCGCCGCCCGCACCGCCGAGCGTTTCGTGGGCATTCCCTATCGCTGGGGCGGCGACAACGTGGTTGACGGCATGGATTGCAGCGGCTTTGTCCGGGCGGTCTACAACCTGTGCGGCGTGAGCATTCCGCGCACGTCCCGGGACCAGTTCAAGGCCGGCGACCCGGTTACCAGGGACGACCTGCGCGACGGCGATCTGGTATTCTTCGGCGCGTCCGATGACAAGATCAATCATGTGGGGATCTACGTGGGGAGCGGCCGATTTGTGCATGCGCCCCGTCGGGGCGAAGAGATAAAGGTCTCCACCGTGGACGACGCCTACTTCGAAAAGCGCTTTGTCGGCGCACGGCGCTATTTTCAGTAACCAAAACCGACAGACCTGAACCACAAAAGCCTTCACCACAGAGGACACAGAGGTACACAGAGGAAAACAATGACCAGGATAAACGGGATAAAGGCTTTTTGATGTAACTCCAAAAATCGGATTAAAGATTTTATCCCTTCCATCCTGTGTATCCACTGTTAAATGTTGCTGCCGTTCCTCCGGTTCTCTCCGTGTCCTCCGTGGTACATCGCTTTTACTTTTTTCAAAGGAACACACATGGCTATCATCAAACCATTCCGGGCGCTCCGCCCTCCCAAAGAACTGGCCCACAAACTGGCGGCCCTCCCCTACGACGTGATGAGCGTCGAGGAGGCCCGCACCATGGCCGCCGGCAACCCGGACAGCTTCCTTCACATCTCCCGGCCCGAGATCGACCTGGCACCCGCGATCGACCCGCACGACGCAGCGGTCTACGAACAGGGCAAACTGAATCTGGAAGGATTCATCCGGCGGGGCGCGCTCGTGCAGGACACCCAGGAGTGCTTTTACATCTACCGCCAGCGCATGGGCGCCGTAACCCAGACCGGCCTGGTGGTCTGCGCCAGCGTCGACGACTACCAGTGCGGCGTGATCAAGAAGCACGAGCATACCCGGCCGGACAAGGAAGACGACCGGGTCAAGCACATCGACCTCCTGGACGCCAACGACGAACCGGTTTTCTACCTCTCCCGCTCCTGCGGCGAGGTGGAGGGGATCATCGAAGGGGTCACCAACGGCCCGCCCGAGTACGATTTCACCAGCAACGACGGCGTGGGGCATACCCTCTGGATCATCACCGACCAGGTGCTGATCCAGCGTCTGGTGGACCTGTTCAGCGCCATCCCCCGCCTGTACGTGGCCGACGGCCACCATCGCAGCGCCGCAGCCCGCCGGGTACGCGAGCTGCGCCGCGAGCGGAATGCCGGACATGCGGGGACAGAAGAGTACAACAGCTTCCTGACCGTGATCTTCCCCGAGAACCAACTCAACATCATGCCCTACAACCGGGTGGTCAAGGACCTGCACGCCAAAAGCCTCGCGGAGTTCATGGCCCAGGTGGAGGCCGTCTTCGAGGTCACCCCCTCCTCCACGCCGATCCTGCCGGCGAGCCGCCACCACTTCGGCATGTACCTGGAGGGGCACTGGTACCGCCTCAGCGTCCGGGAAGGGGTTGTGAACGAGTCCGACACCGTCGGGCGCCTGGATGTCTCGATCCTGCAGGACCGGCTGCTCAGTCCGGTGCTCGGCATTCACAACCCGCGCACCGACAAGCGCATCCACTTCGTGGGTGGTATCCGCGGCAACGACGAACTGGTAAAGCTGGTGGATTCGGGCGAGTATGCCGTGGCCTTCTCCCTCTTCCCCACCTCGATCCTTGAATTGATCGAACTGGCCGACCAGGACCAGATCATGCCTCCCAAGTCCACCTGGTTCGAGCCCAAGCTCAGAAGCGGCCTGTTCGTGCACCTGTTGAGCTAGCATCAAACTGCAGCGACAAAACGACGCCCCGCGTTCCGGATGGAAGGCGGGGCGTTTTTTGTGCCGGGGAATGATGGGAAAAGCGAAATCTATCCGCCTACCTGTTCCGCGGCAGGGCTGGTGCCCTCTGTGTCCTGTCCCGGCTCCTCGAAACTGACCCGACCGACCTTCCCGGCCCGGAGTTCCCGCAAAAAAGCCTCTGCGGCCCGGTTCTGATCGACCACACCGCCGCTGGCCAGGCAACCGAGACAACGACCGATGGCCTCGATGGCCGCGGCC
>DATBXI010000064.1:0-2699 GCA_036514355.1 Desulfuromonadaceae bacterium | reverse complement strand
GACACGAACATCGCCCAGTTTTCCATCCTGACCCCTTATCCCGGCACCAAGCTGTACGAAGAGGTCAAGGAACGTATCTTTTGCCGGCACTGGCGCTTCTACGACGGCCTGCACCTCGTGTTCCGTCACCCCCGCATCAACCGGCATTACCTGCAACTCCTGCTGGTCAAGGCGTTTGTCCGGTTTTATCGCAGATCACGGGAAGCGGTGGCCGGCTTCGGTCAGGCTGCCGACAGATCCAGGCTCACCTTTAAGGGGTTGGCCGCGTGTGTTTGGGAGCTGGTCTTTGAATTTCATCTCAGGTCACTGCGTTGACACTCTACAGCAGCCTCAACCTGTTCTTCATCAAGCTGTTCACCATGCTGGTACCGCGGTGGCTGTACCCGCCGTTCACGTGCTTCTGGGGCGGCCTGTTCTATCTGCTCCTGGGCGGCAAGCGGCGAGCCGTGCGCGACAACCTGCGGATCGTCACCGGACGGCACGACGTGGAGGGGCTGGTGTTCTCCACCTTCCGCATGTTCGCCCACAACTGGAGCGACGTGATGCTGATGATGCGCCTCCGGGGCGCGCGCTTGCAGGGACTGATCGGCCGCCGGGGCAACCCCGCACCCATGGACGAGGCCCTGGCCCGCGGCAACGGCGCCATCCTGGTTTCGCCCCACCTGGGGAACTGGGAGCTGGGGGGGCTGGGGTTGGCCGACCAGGGATACAAGATCAACGTCCTGACCTTCCGGGAACCGGACGAGAAGGTCAATGAACTGCGTGAAGTGGTGCGCCGGGAGCGGGGCATCGGCTTCATCTACGTGGACCGCCACGACAGCTCGCCCCTGGCCATCATCGAGGCGGTCAACGCCCTGCGGCGCAACGAACTGCTGGCGCTCCTGGGGGAGCGTGACGGTTCCTCCAACACCATCCGGCTGGAGTTTTTCGGCCGCCCCACGGACTTCCCGGTGGGGGCCGCCTACCTGGCCCTGGCCAGCGGCGCCCCGATCATCCCGGTGTTCGTCATTCAGGAAAACGGGCAGTACGCCACCCTGATGGAGGAGGCTATCTATGTCCGGGGGGGGCACGGCCGGCACGCCGAGGCGATCCGAGAGGGGATGGAGCGGCTGGTGGCGGTGTTCGAGCGTTACATCCGGCGCTATCCGGACCAGTGGTATAATTTCTTCGATTTCTGGGAAGAGACATAGTATCTGCCACAGAGACACGGAGACGCAGAGGTTCGCAGAGAAAAAGTCAAAAGAGAATAAATACTATGGGTGAGTCGAGAAGCTGACAAACTGCGTGGTGTTACTCTAATAGCATGTTCTCTTGCCTTTCTCCGTGTCTCTGTGCCTCTGTGGCAAAACCACTGTTTTTGTATTACGACGACGAGAGGATGGTTGAATGAGTGATGA
The DNA here is from genome assembly GCA_036514355.1 of Desulfuromonadaceae bacterium. Taxonomy (GTDB): domain Bacteria; phylum Desulfobacterota; class Desulfuromonadia; order Geobacterales; family Pseudopelobacteraceae; genus JACPFJ01. The sequence goes on along the minus strand of DATBXI010000064.1, from coordinate 1,302 downwards.
GTTGATTCCGAAGGTGAAACAGATGATCATCGACAGCCTGCGCATCGAGGGGATGTCGCCCGATGAGATCGAGACCGATGCGCCGCTGTTCGGCGAGGGGCTGGGGCTGGACTCCATCGACGCCTTGCAACTGGTGGTGGCCATGGAGAAGGAGTTCGGCGTGGTGGTGCCCGATGCGGCCACCGGCACCACCGTGTTCGCCTCGGTGCGCAGCATGGCCGCCTATATCGCGGCAAACCGGAAGTAATCCCGGATACCCCATGAAGATCCTCTTCCTTTCACCAGGATGGCCCAAAGGCAGGTTGTGGGGAGAGCTGGGCTTCAAGTTCCCCACCCTGGGGCTGGCGGCCTTGGCGGCGGTAACGCCGCCGGAATGGGACGTGGCGTTCCATGACGACGCCATCCGACCGACCCCCCTTGACACTGATGCCGACGTGGTCGCCCTGACCGCCATGACCGCCCAAGCCAATCGCGCCTATGAGCTGGCCGACGCCTTAAGGTCGCGGGGCAAGACCGTGGTGATGGGGGGGTTCCATGCCAGCAACCTGCCGGAAGAAACGCTGGCGCATGTGGACAGCGTGGTGGTGGGGGAGGGGGAACTGGTCTGGCCGCGGCTGCTTGCGGACTTCCGGGCAGGCGGGTTGCAGCGCATCTACCGGGCCGGCGCCCTGGCCGACACCGCCCTGATCCCCCCGGCCCGCCGGGAGATCTTCAAAGGCTCGGGCCACCTCTTCACCAACACCATCCAGACCACCCGCGGCTGCCCCTTTGACTGCGAGTTCTGCTCCGTCACCGCCTTTTACGGCCGCAAGTACCGCAAGCGGCCGGTGGAGCAGGTGCTGGCCGAACTGACACAGTTGCGCACGGTCAACTCCTTTGTTTTCTTCGTGGACGACAATATCGTGGCCGACCGGCGCTACTCCCTGGAGCTGTTCGAAGGGATGCGGGGGATGGGGCTGAAATGGCTCTCCCACGCCCCCATCGATTTTGCGGAGGACCGGGAGTTGCTCGCGCTGGCAGGGGCGTCCGGCTGTGTCGGCATGTTCGTGGGATTTGAATCCCTGAACCAGGATGCGCTGGCCGCCATGGGCAAGGTGACCAACAGGGCCGCCTCCTACCTGGAGTATGCCCAACTGTTCCGCGACCACGGCATCGGTATCCTGGGCTCCTTTGTGATGGGGTGCGACGGCGACACCCCGGCGGTCTTTGAACAGACCCTGCGTTTCTGCGAGGCGGCTCGGCTGGAGGCGGCCATCTTCCCGATCCTGACCCCCTATCCCGGCACCACGGTGCGCCGCCGGC
>DATBXI010000063.1:0-24119 GCA_036514355.1 Desulfuromonadaceae bacterium | reverse complement strand
GTTGATCCGGTCAATCGATATGCAGGCGTCCACGTACGGGCAGAGCGCGATCAGATCAATGATATGCGGCTGCACGGCAATCGTAATGCAGGCATCGGGATAGAGACTGCGGATGTGTTTCAACGCGCCGCTGAACAAAACCACGTCGCCGATATTGTCCGGGCGAAAGATAAGGATTTTTTTCATGAGATATCGCTATATTTTGTTTGCCTTTGCCCAGGCATGGTATACGCTCTGAACAATACAGATAGCATTGCTTATTGCCTATAAACTTCCCAAATAATTTTGGGAGAAACCACCCCGAGCCTCCCGTCATACGCTCCAATCCAACCAGCCGTCGATATATTAAAAGTTACAGGTTGCTCTACCGTTTCGTATAGTGTTCTATGCGGAAGGTGAGCACTGACTGAGAGATAGTAACTTCCCGGCATCAGATAGTCAGCAGGTATCGTAAAGCGAGTCAAATATTCACCCTTATCTTTCGGCAAAGCCGACACATCAGTATCATCTGAGTCTGCTGTGGAAAACACAACCACCCCTTCGGAATTGTAAACGCGAACCCCAATTTGACATCCTACAAGATCTGTTTTGACTAGATATGTTATTGCAACAAGCACCGGTTCGTCGGCTTCGAAGACGGCAGCAACAGGACCATTGTTCTTTTTGATTTCAATGGATTCAAAAATCAAGCTGTTATTACTCTCCATCTGAGCCGGCCGCGTCCAACTTGCACAAGCTCTCACATTTTGAGACTGATAGTGCTGAACAACCTCGGTTGACTCACCCACCCCCATTATCTTGCCGGCATCGAGCCAGATACTTGTTTGACATAACCTGACAACGGCACCCATATTGTGGCTGACGAACAGTACTGTCCGGCCTTGCTTGCCCACCTCTCCCATCTTGCCCAGGCACTTCTTCTGAAATGACGCATCTCCTACCGCCAGCACCTCGTCAACAATGAGTATCTCCGGCTCCAGATGTGCTGCCACCGCAAACGCGAGCCGTACGTACATCCCCGAGGAATAGCGTTTCACCGGCGTGTCGATGAACTGGTCAATCTCGGCAAAGGCGACGATCTCGTCGAATTTCCGCACAATCTCCGGCCGCTTCATGCCGAGGATTGTGCCGTTGAGAAAAATGTTCTCCCGCCCTGTCAACTCCGGGTGAAAACCGGTCCCGACCTCCAGCAGGCTCGCCACCCTCCCTCTAATCTTCACCACTCCACTGGTGGGGGCCGTCACACGGGAAAGGATCTTGAGCAGGGTCGATTTACCGGCGCCGTTACGTCCGATGATCCCGATCGCCTCACCTTGCGTGACGTCGAAGGAGACGTCGTCCAGGGCAAGGAAACGGGGATTCTGATCCGGTTGGGAGTAACGGGGTGTGGAGGGATGGGAGACAATGGAGTTGGGATCCTCCTTGCCCCACAGCCGTGCCCACCAGCTCTGCAGGTCTTCCTTCAGGGTACCGTGGCTGATGGTGCCGAGGCGGTATTCTTTTGTCAGGTTTTCCACGCGGATTACGATGTCGCCCATGCAATCAGACCGTGTCCATAAATGTTTTCTCCACACGGCTGAAGGTAACGATTCCGCACAGGAGAAGCAGTAACGTGATCCCAGCGCTGAGACCGAGGCGCCAGAGGTCGACTGACCCTGCCCCGAGAAAGGCGTGGCGGAACGTCTCGACTATGGCCGCCACCGGATTCACGGCATAGAGCCACTGCCATTTGGCCGGGACCTGGGACATGGGGTAGACGATGGGGCTTGCGTACATCCAGAGTTGCACGCCGAAGCCGGTAACGAACGTCAGATCACGGTATTTGGTGGTGAGCGAGGAGATCAGGATGCCCAGGCCGAGCCCAAGCGCCCCCATTTGCAGGAGCAGCAGGGGGGTGAGCAGCACCCAGCCGTTCGGGTGGACATCCGCCCCTCTGACCATGAAAAATCCCATGATGGCGAGAAACAGGGCGAATTGGATGGCAAAGGTGAGCAGGTTGATGATGACTATCGACACGGGGACCGCAAGCCGCGGAAAGTAGACCTTGCCGAAGATCCCCGCATTGGCGACAAAGGTGTCGGAGGTGCGGTTCAGACAGCCGGCAAAATAGTTCCAGGCAACGATCCCGCCCAGGTAGAAGAGCGGTTGCGGTATGCCGTCTGTCGGGATATGGGCGATGTTGCCGAAGATGATGGTGAAGATGATGGTCGACACGAGCGGCTGCAGCAGGAACCAGGCTGGTCCGAGGATGGTCTGTTTGTAGATGGAGACGAAATCGCGACGGACGAACAGGCGGATAAGATCCCGGTACTCCCAGAGGTCCTTCAGGCGCAGGTCCAGCCAGCCGCTGCGCGACGTGAGGATGGTGGTCCACCGGCCTGTGTCGGGTGTGTCGGTTTCGTTCATTGGCGACTTTCCGGCGAAAGTGGTAACCGCACCACGGTGGTGACGGGACTGAACCGATTGATTTTATCATGAAAAAATGGAGAAAGGCCAAATAAAAACGAGGAATAACTCACCCTTCCAGCACTTCCAGGTAGCGTCGCCTGAGCGTCTCGATCCGGTATGCCGGATGCAGTTCGCCGGCCTTTCGAGGGGACCGCAGCTCGGCGACAATGGCCTCCGCCAGGGCGCGGTGGTCGCCATAGGGCGCCAGTCTGCCATAGTCGCCGCTCTGCAGGATTTCCCGGATGCCGTCCGTATCGGTACCCACCACGCGGGTCCCGGCTGCCAGGGCTTCGATGACGGTGATGCCGAACCCTTCGAATACAGACGGGACGACCACGCACTGGGCCCGATTGTAGAGCTCATTCAACTGCTCATCGGGAACAAAGCCGAGAAAGGTGACATTGCCTTCCAACCCCAATCGACCGACCAGGGATTTCATCCTTTCCAGATAGGCCCCTTTGCCACCCACGAGAAGCTGGACATCCGGAATCTGTTGGACAACGAGCGGCATGCTGCGGATGAGAAAATCGATCCCTTTTCTCTTGGCGATGCGGCCGATATAGAGGACGGAGTTCTTGTTTTTGGGCAGATCCATGAAATGGAATTTCCCCGTATCCACGGCACACTGGATGACGGAAATTTTCTCTGCAGGAATGGCATACCGCTCGATCAGCACCCGTTTCGTATCCTCGCAGTCGCTTACTATTGAATCGGCAAGGCGGAAGGTCAGCTTTTCGAACGGCAGGAAGATACGTTTCCAGAATTGTGATTTGATGTAGGTATATTGCTGCCAATAGGTATGGTGACAGGTGACGATTACCGGGATCGGCAGCCTGCGGAGGAGAAAGACCCCGCCTGGACCGGCATGGATGTTCAATTTGCCCAGGTTGTGGGAGGCAATGATTCGATGGGCATTAACGTAGAGCCAGAGCGAAACCCCTACCTGCTTGAAAAGGCGGATCGCCCAGAAATTCACGCGAACATGGCCGGGCAACCCATTGTCGGCAGGAGAAAAAAACAGGACATCCCTCTGCTTCAGCTCGCAATACATCGTATAGGTGAGCCTGCCGATGCCGCCGATCAGCGGGAAGAAATCATAGGTAATGACTCCCGTTCTCATAGACTATGGCTGCCACACGTCGGGATCGGACTGCAATAACTACTGCTGTGGAAAGGATCACGCATCAAGGGGGATCGTCTCTGAGACGCTAGATGAATGGTGCACGACATCGGCGGAGTTCAGCATCATGGAGACCACATCCCGCATCTTGTACTGTGCGCGCCACCCCAACCTTGTCGCCGCAACTTCCGGGTTGGCCTGGCTGGTTGTTATTTCGGATGGGCGCAGCAGGGCGGGATCATGGACCACAAAATCCCTCCAATCCAGCCCCATGCGGGAAAATGCTTCGAAAATGAAGTCTTCCAGGGTGTTGGTTTCACCGGTGGCAATGACATAATCCTCCGGCGTATCCTGCTGGAGCATCAACCACATGGCTTCAACGTACTCAGGCGCCCATCCCCAGTCGCGCGCAATGCCGATATTCCCCAAATGGAGTTTTTCCGGACTGCCGGCAGCAATCCTGCGGGCAGTAGCTACGATCTTCCGGGTGACGAATCGTTCCGGGCGGAGCGGAGATTCGTGGTTGAAGAGTATACCCGTGCATGCGAAAAGGTTATACGCGTCACGGTAGTTTGCCACTTCCCAGTATGCCGTGGCCTTGGCTACCGCATAGGGACTGCGGGGGCGAAAAGGAGTATTCTCATCAGCCGGCACGCCGTTTGTGTTTCCGAAACATTCGCTGGAACCCGCATTGTACAACCTGATGGGGAGACCTATGAACCGCATGGCTTCCAGCAGATTGAGGGCCCCGATGCTTATGCTCTCAAGGGTCTCCACCGGCTGATCGAACGACAGGCTGACGGAACTCTGGCCTGACAGGTTATATATTTCGTCTGGCTTTACCTTCGTGAGCACCTGCAATACGCTTCTGAAATCGTTCGGCGCCATGGAGATGACCGTAATGCGATCTCGTATGCCCAGCGCATGCAGGTTTGAGAACAACGACATCTGGGCATCTCGTGCCGTCCCGAATACCTCATAGCCCTTGCCAAGCAGCAGACGGGCCAGGTATGCCCCGTCCTGGCCGGATATCCCGCAAATCAATGCCCGTTTTTGAGCAGAGGTCGACATATCTGGACAATGGGTCATCACGGGCGCTCTCTCATTTCCAGGATGACGTTATCCGGATGTCTGTCCGCGGCTCCGGGAAACTCCAGCTTCTTGACTCTATACTGGATATCCTCCATGAGCCGGCGGTTGACCGCCAGAAGATCGGCGAGAAACGCGGTCAGCATGGTCTGGAAACCAACGCCGACGAGTATGGAAGCCAGAATCAGCGATTGCACATGTCCAGCGCCAGCGCCCGTGGCGTAGTAGTACAGGTACCTGATCCCTCCCAGCAACCCGAGGGACAATACCGTCACCCCCACCGACATGAAGAATCTGAAGGCCTTGTACACGACGAAAATTCTGACGATCGTGACCAGCGATTTCCTGATATACGAGGATATGCTTTTTACCAGCCGTGAGGGGCGCAGAGCGTTGTTGACCCGCACCGGCACGGAGGTGATGGCGATGTTTTTCTGCCCGGCCTGGATGACTGTTTCCAGGGTGTAGGTGTAGTCGTTAAACACATTCAAACGCATGGCCGCTTCCCGGGTCATGGCCCGAAAGCCGCTGGGGGCATCGGGGATGCCTGTCTTGCTGACGAAGCGCACCACCGAGCTGCCGGCCTTTTGCAACAGCTTCTTCACCAGCGAAAAGGACCGGATTTCGTTGATGGGGCGGGCACCGATGACCACATCCGCTTTGCCCGCCAGGATGGGGGCGATCAGCGCGGGAATATCGGCCGCCAGGTACTGGTTATCGGCATCCGTATTGACAATGACATCGGCGCCCAGCTTGACGCATCCATCCAGCCCGGCGAGAAAGGCCCCCGCCAGCCCCTGGTTCTTTGTAAAGCTGATAACATGATCGACGCCGTGTTTCCGCGCAACCCCGAGGGTGTCGTCGGTGCTGCCGTCGTTGATGATCAGCCATTCCACGGCATCGAAGCCGGGCACTGCGCGGGGGAGCTCCGCAAGGGTGACCGGCAGTGTCTCCGCCTCGTTGAAGCATGGTATCTGGATGATGAGCTTCATCCGTTCCGCCGGTAGTGGGGCGTTGACGCCAATCCCCATTTGTTGAGCCGGAATGTGATTGCCGTGCCGAGCACACCGAAACCGTAGATGACGCTGCGGCGGAAATTGATGGAGGACGCTTCCCTGAAATACTTGGTGGGGCAGGACAGCTCGCCGACCCTGAAATCGAACCAGACCAACTGGGCGATCATCTGGTTGTCAAAAACGAAGTCATCAGAATTGGCGTCCAGCGGCAGCCGCTCCAGCACATGGCGGGAAAAGGCGCGGTAGCCGGTATGATATTCGGAGAACTTCTGGCCGAGCAGGATGTTTTCCGCAAAGGTCAGAAAACGGTTGGCAATGTACTTGTAGAGGGGCATGCCGCCTTTAAGGGCACCGGTCCCGAGAATGCGGGAAGCGAGCACGGCGTCGAACTCACCGTACGCAATCATGGCAGCCATGGCCGTAACCAGGCGGGGAGTGTACTGATAATCCGGATGAACCATCACCACGATGTCGGCACCCAATTCCAGTGCGGTCCGGTAGCAGGTCTTCTGATTGCCCCCATAGCCGGTATTGGCTTCATGCACCACCGTGGTAATGCCCAGCTGTCGGGCCAACTCCGCCGTCTTATCGCTACTGCAATCATCGACCAACACCATCTCATCCACTTCGGGCGGGATCTCCTGCCAGGTGTTGACCAGCGTCTTCTCGGCATTGTAGGCCGGGAAAACCACAACAATCTTCTGTCCGTTTATCACGTCGTTCCGCCTTGCCGCTGCGCGATTTCCCCTCCTGCACCTGCTGTGAAGCAAAAAAACGGGGGTAGTTTATCATCAAACCACGGGAGTTCCCAGTAATTTCATAGCACGCCACCCACAAGCAACCGGCCGACATTTTTATGGAACATTTAGGGGCGACATGGTAAAGTGTGTAAAATTATACGGTAATATTTGGATACCGATGACAACTAGTACCCCTTCAGGAAAAACCCGGACAGGAACGACAGCCCCCCCCAGCAGAATCCTCTTTGTGACTCCCCCCTATCATAGCGGCATCGATGAAGTTGCCGGCCGCTGGATACCGCTCGGCATGGTCTATCTTGCCGGCGCCGCCCGCCAGGCGAACGTGGGCGCCGAGATCTACGACGCCATGGCCATGGGGCATGGATATCCGGACATTGAGCGCCGCCTGCGTGAATCCCGGGTAGATTATGTCGCCACCACCGCCATGACCGCCACCATCAACGACGCCGCCAAAACCCTGGAGCTTGCCAAGAGCGTCAGGCCGGACACCGTCACCATTCTGGGGGGGGTGCACCCCACCTTCATGTATGAAGAGGTCTTGGGGCAGTCATCCGCCATCGACTACATCGTTGTCGGTGAGGGGGAGGCCACCCTCCGGCACCTGTTGGAGGTCCTGGAAGCCGGCGGCGATCCTGCCGCGGTTCCGGGGCTTGCCTTCCGCAACCGCGATGGAGCGGTAATGACGACCGCCCGGCGTCCCCTGCTGGAATGCATCGACGATCTGCCGGCGGCATGGGATCTCCTCGAGTGGAGCACCTACACCTGCCTGGCGATCCCCGGTTCCCGCCTGGGAGCCATCAGCACCTCCCGCGGCTGCGACCATGACTGCGTATTCTGCTCCCAGCAACGGTTCTGGGAGAAGTCCTGGCGCGCCCGTGACCCCCGGAAGGTGGCCGACGAACTGGAGCACCTGTATTCCCGGTACGGCGTCAATGCCTTCCTGATTACCGATGAATACCCCACCAGAAACCGGGAGCATTGGGAGGCCCTACTCGACGCAATCATCGCCAGGGAGATACCTGTTCATCTTTTGATGGAAACCAGGGGGTCGGACATACTCCGGGACAAGGACATCCTCGGGAAGTATCGCAAGGCAGGGATCATCTATATTTCCATCGGGGTCGAGGCCGCAGACCAGGCGTTCCTCGACGCGATGAGAAAAGGGATCGTCATAGAAGACGTCAAACAGGTCTTCGAGCTCCTCCACGAGCAGGAGATCGTATCCGAGGCATCGTTCATGCTGGGGTTTCCCGACGAGACCCCTGCGAGCATCAAGAGGACCATGCAGCTGGTCCAGCAGTACGGCCCGGATATCGCCAACTTCCTGATCTACACCCCGTGGCCCTATTCTGACGAGTACGCAGAGCTAAAGCCCCATATCCGGATCAACGATTACGGGAAATACAACATGGTCGATCCCGTCCTCGAACCCCACGGCATGAGCATGCTTCAGGTCGAAGTGGCACAGGCGGACTGCTACCGCCGCTTTTACATGGGCAAGATCATAGAATTCATGACCATGAAAGCGACCTTCAGGCGTGACTATCTGATGCGCATCACCAAGCTGTTCATGGGAAGCCCCTTTGTCATGAAAAAACTGGGAATCGGCATGCTCGGCAAGATACCGGCAAAGATGCAAGAAATGAGGAGGGACAAAGGCTGAAAGCCGGCAGTCCTTTCCAGGATTCACCTCTCAACGAGGCTTTGCAAGAGGAATGATCATGCACCCCAGGGAGCTTGCAGAAAAAATGGCACGGGGCCAATCCCCCGCCGTGGTGGACGTCCGCACCGGTTTTGAATTCAGGGCCGGCCATATACCCGGGGCGATACACGCGCCCATCTGGAAAATCATGCTGCTGCTGGCGGCGCTTCCTGCGGACAAGCGTACCGAGATGGTTGCCCTGTGCGAACTTGGTCCCCGTGCCGTGATGGCCAGGGCGTTACTCGGCCTGTTCGGGTATCGCAACGTTACACTCCTTACCGGCCATATGGCCGCCTGGCGTCGTTCAGGCTTTCCCCTGGAGAAGCCCGGGAGATGAGGATGCATGGTCCTCATCCCCCATGTCGGAGAATGTCATGTCCCAATCCATAGCAGCCAAACAGGGCACGGTGCTGATAGTAGAAGACGACCGCAACACGGCCGCACTGGTTGCAACGTACCTGGAGCGGGAAGGTTTTTCGACGGTGATGGTCCACGATGGGGGACAGGCGATCGAAACCGCCGGCACCTGTGATCCTGTCTTCGTCATCCTCGACATCATGCTGCCCAATCTGGACGGCTGGGCGATTTGCCGGGCTCTGCGGGAGCGTTCCAACATTCCGGTCCTGATCCTTACGGCGCGGGAAGAAGAGGTTGACCGGGTAGCGGGGCTGGCGATGGGCGCCGATGATTACGTGGTCAAACCGTTCAGCCCCCGCGAGCTGGTGGAGCGGGTCAAAGCGATCCTGCGCCGCAGCAGGCCGGTTTCATCCGCTGCGCCCGTCCTTGCGTTTGCCGGACTGGAGCTGGACTCCGAGAAGCACAGGGTAACCCGCGATGGGAGACTCGTTCCCCTGACGTCGTGGGAATACAAGCTGTTGCACACCCTGATGAGTTCCCCGGGGAGGGCCTTTTCCCGCGAAGAACTCCTCAGCCAGTGCTATCAGAACAGCGAGGCGGTCATTGACCGGGTCATCGACGTTCATATCGGAAAACTCCGCCAAAAAATCGAGGACGATCCTTCCCGCCCCTGCTTCATCCTGACCGTGCGCGGCCATGGTTATTCCTTCAGCGACGGCGGCATCTAGGGGGAATACGATGCGACAACGGCTACTCTGGAAGTTATTGATCGGCCACATAGTCCCGATCTTTGCGATCTTTTCACTGGTGGTCTGGCAGGCCGTGGATCGGCAAGCGGTAGAGTATTACAAGGAGCTGACGGGACGTTTCCACGTCTCGCCGATTGAGGCCCATGCCCGGTTCCTTGAGGCCATCCACCACCACCTGTTCTGGGGCGTTTTCGCTGCGTTGACCTTTACCCTGCTCTTCACGTACCTCCTGACCAAATGGGTCCTGCACCCCCTGCTGCAGATCACCGCCATAACCAAAAAGGTTGCCGACGGGAATTACTCCGAGCGGGTCAACGCGGCATCCCGCTATGAAGGAGGCCAGCTTGCCGATGCCTTCAACCACATGGCCGACAACCTGGAAGCGGTCGAACGGCTGCGCAAGAACATGGTGGCCGACATCGCCCACGAGTTGCGCACCCCGCTGACCAATCTGCGCGGGTACCTGGAGGGGTTGAGCGACTCCGTCATACCGCCGAGCCGCGAAACCTTCCAGATGCTTGAGCAGGAGGTCCTGCGCCTGGTCCACCTGGTCGAGGACCTCCAGCAACTGGCCCGGGCCGATGCCGCCAAGGCCTTTCTCGATTGCGAGGAACTCTCCCTCCACGAACTGCTCGATCAGATCATGACCCTGTATCAGCCGAATTTCCAGGAAAAGGGGATCGATGTGCAGTGGCAGATCGATCCGGGAAGCGACCTGGTGACGGCGGATCGCGACAAGTTGCTGCAGGCGATTCGCAACCTGGCCGACAATGCCTGGAAATACACTCCCCGGGGTGGAAGCGTTACGATTGCGGTGCAGAGCACCCCGGACGGCATAAGAACCATCTTCAGCAACAGCGGCGCCCTGATCGCGGATAAGGATATCCCGTACCTGTTCGAGCGGTTCTTCCGGGCCGACCGGTCGCGCTCACGGGATGCGGGTGGAGCGGGCATCGGGCTGGCGATCGTCAAGGAACTGATCGAGGCGCATGGCGGAACAGTGGGCGCGGAGAGTGACGAGAGCGGGACACGGGTCTGGTTCCACCTCCCCTGTAAGGGTGACGATCGAGTGATGGGATAAGCTGCCCTTACCCCGCTGTCATCTTCCAACCATTGCGTTCTTTACTAAATCTTTACATGACCATTTGCCGGTTTCCCTGCTAAAGTACGGCAAAGAAATTCGAGGACCCTGCTGCACCGGGGTCCTCATATTCTGTAAAATCTCATAACGCAGGGGAGAAGGTAATGAGCAAGATTCTTTTCGTAACAGCGCCATACCATTGCTGGGGCGTGCAGGTCGTCGGAACCTGGCCTCCGCTGCATCTGGCGTACCTGGCCGGTGCGGCGCTTGAAGCCGGCCACGAGGCACGGATCTTCGATGCCATGAACAAGAAGCTCTCGTTTAAGGATATCCGCGCCGAAATAGAGCGGTACCAGCCCGACTTCGTCATGACGCTCGACTATCTCCCCGTTACCGGGGCCATCAGCACCGCGACGGTGCCCGATGCCCTCAAGATCCTCGACGTTGCCAAACAGGTGAATCCCGCCATCGTGACGCTGCTGGGCGGACCGCACCCGACGTTCATGTACCAGGAGATTCTGGAAACCCCGGGAGATGAGAAAAGCAACGTGGATTTCATCATCAAGGGAGAGCCGGAGCATACCCTGAAGCAACTGCTCACCGCGATCCCGGAGGGGACGGGGAAAAGCGTCAAAGGGATCGCCTACCGTGAGGGGACGGAGGTCATCAGCAACGAAAACCAGGCGCACATCGTGGAGCTGGATTCATTGAAACCGGCCTGGCACCTGCTGGACTGGGAGGACTACCGGTATCTTGTCGAGCCGAACGGCAGGATGGCCTCCATCCTCACCTCCCGCGGCTGCGACATGGGATGCGCGTTTTGCAGCCAGCGGATGTTCTGGCGCGAAGACTGGCGCTGCCGAAAACCGGAAAACGTCATCGAAGAAATGGCTCACCTGATCGAAACCTACAACATCAGCTATTTCACCCTTATCGATGCCTATCCGACAAAACACCGGGATCGCTGGGAACTGTTCCTGGATCTTCTGATCGAGCGGAACTTCGGCGTCCGCCTCCTTATCGAGACGCGGGTCGAGGATATCATCAGGGATGCGGATATCCTGCATAAATACCGGGATGCCGGCATCATCCACATCTATATCGGCGCAGAGAGCGCCGATAAGGACACCCTGAACAGCCTCAACAAAGGAACCAGTTTCGAACAGAACAAACAGGCCCTGGACCTGTGCCGTGATGCAGGTATCATCACCGAGGCGTCGTTCATGATCGGCTTCCCCAACGAAACGTGGGACTCCATAGACAGCACCATCGAGTCGGCGAAATACCTGAACCCGGACATCGCCGTCTTCCCGGTGGTGACTCCCATGCCCTTCACGCCGCTCTTCAAGGAGATGAAGGACCGCATCAGGGTGTGGGATTACTCGAAATACAACCTGGTAACACCCATTGTGGAACCCCACGAAATGTCCATGGATGAGATCACCCAGGCGTTGGGGACCTGCTACATGAAATTCTATAGCGAGAAGGTGCAGGAGATCGTTGCGCTGGAGGATGGATTCAAGCGGCGCTACATGCTCAGCGCATTCAGACTGATGATGAAGGATCATGGCGAGCATTTCGATTTCTCCGGCTCCGAGATGCCGATGCACTTCACCACGGACGTGTTCAAGAGCTACTGATATTTCAGGAAAGAACGCAAACAACATCGGCCCGGCGAAGATATCGCCGGGCCGATGTGCGTTGTGGGACAGGTTATCGGCTTACCGCATGCGCATCATGCCGGAGATGGCCCCGCTGAAAAAGGCAATCAGCCAGCAGGTATAGATGCTCAGGCTGACGCGGTGAAAAATGCGGTTGACCGCTTCCGCTTTGTTCGCCAGGGAAGCGACGAGCGCCAGCATAAAGTGAAAAGCCATCCCACCCAACGAAGCGATGCCGGTGATGTTGTGCCATTCGGGCGCCTTGCCGTAGGTATGGGCGAACAGGTTCATCTGGTGGGTACCAAGATAATCGCACGCCAGGCCGATGCCGAAAATAATCAGATGCTTCCGGTGCAATCCCTGTTTTCGCCCGCTGAACACGGCCCACGTGTAGAAAACAAGCGCGAGATTCATCCAGATTACAGCTTGCAGCAGCATTTACTCATCCCCTTGTACGTGTATTCGTCCATCGCAGCAGCGTTTCAGACCCACATCCGCACGTGCCGGCCACATAAAGGATCTAATGGACATGGGTCTTCTCATATGCAGCCTCAGCCGCTTTCTGGATGCCGAACTGGCGTTGGAGTAATTTCTCCAGTTGCTCGGTTTGTACCGCGCCCATGATTTTTTCGCGGATAAGACCATGCTTGTCCAGTATGAAAATCGTCGGAAACCCGATGACGTGATACTGATTCACCAGCATCAACTGTTCATCCGGCACCATAGCAAACGTCAATCCGTTGCTCTTCGCATACGCTGCAACAGCCTCTTTGGTGTCGCCGCCATTTACCGCCACTATCTCGAAATTATTGTGTCTGTTTGCGCGATACAGCGGTTCGATACGTTTCAAGCCATCACTACAGCACGAATTCCGCCAGAAATACAGGACAACGATTTTGCCCTTGAACTGGCTCAAACGAATCCGTTCGCCACGCATGTCCGATACTGAAAATTCTGGGGCGGAATCCCCTGTTTGCAAGTCCTGTTTTGTATCACACCCAGAGACAATGAGGGCGATGAGCACCACCAGTATTCTGCGTAGTGAATTATTGTGAAGCATGGGGAATCCTTCAGGAGATGGGGCTTGTGCCATTCACCGGCGGGCGGTTCCATTCCGTGGTGGTGTGGTGTCAGCATGTTGCATCAACCGGGATGTGTCCTTGGGCTCTGCATCAAAGGGTTTCGATTCGGCTGACACAAGATCGGCCGTCACCTTGCCGAGAGCGATGGAGGTGACGATTTTTACCGGCACTTTGTGATCATCGTCAGTCATCCAGATCAGGACATCCCCTGTTCGCCTGAAAATGCCCGCCGTCTTTTGGAGCGGGCGGACAACCAGCGCATTGACCTTCGTGAGATTAGGAAGGCGCATTTCCTCCCGGGACAGGATTTCAACCGGCACATCCGCATATGTCTCACTGTCGTAGATGTGGAGAGTTTCCGTCCGGCCAACCTGCAGCTGACGTTTCCTGAGGTAATAGATACCCGATAGAGTGTCGAGCACATCGTCGGTGGGAAGCGGCATTTTCAGGCTGCGCCCCCTGATGTTGTCCATCCAGGACACCGATTTTTTCCCTGGGTTGATGGCAAACATCTCATCACTCCTGAAGTCGCCCTCTCGCTGTTTTACATTCGTCATGATGAACCTGCCGTCGAGATGACGGGTTTCGACAACATCGTCAACCGGAAAAACACTAGAGATTGCGGCATTTGATTTGACTCTCAGCGTGATCGAAGTCTCTCCGTTCTCGTACTTCGCTTCAAGTTCGGCGTTTCCTATGGGTATGCCAAGCATGGTTATCTGGTAGGTGAGCTTTTCGAATTGCGCCCCCAGAAAGTCCCCTGCCTTCAATGGAGGGGGAGTTTGACTCGCGGCTTTGGAAAGAGATGCTCCGGCTGGCAGAGCGCCGGCGGTTGCTTTTTCGGCCTGTGGGGAGACAACCTTATCCCTTCTCACGATCGGCATCTCCGCCGGTTCCGGTTCGGACTCGGACACCGTGCTGCCGTCATCTTCCTGGACCGGGAGCGGACGTTTCACGCTGGTGTCGTCTTCCTGGACTGCGTCGTTTTCTTGTTTCTCGGCATTCTCTTCTGCGGGAGCGGCATCGGTTGATTTGGCCAATTCGACGGTCACTCCCGGGGGCTGACTCACAGGTGCGCTGAAATCGTAGGTCCCGAACAGCCTCAGCGCGTACACAACAAAGATATGCGCCAGAATTGAGCACACGAGGCAGATGGTCAACAGGCGTATTTTGCGAAAATATGTGTTCATTGTGACTCGACCATCAAACAGACATTTCATACAACTGCAGGTACGAGGGAAATGCCAGCGCTATGGACGCCGGAAACGGGGTGTACAGTATAGTTACCCACAGCTAACCATTGGAGTTTCACCACATGCTCACCAATTAAACCATCATACGATAAAACCATCATTTTTTTCACTCACTTTATTGCATGGCGAAGCATTTACCTGTAGCTGAAAAACGGCAATGGGAGAGCGTTCAGGCCCGGAGAGGGCCGTACTTTTTCCTTGGATATTCAAGTGCTTTTATGGTATTTGTATACAATCAAAAATCAGGAGGTTCTCCGTGCGAAACACCATATTGACGCTTCTTTCGATCGCTGCGATCGCCCTTGCCGGTTGCCAGAACAAACCTGCGGCTGAGGCACCTCAGAAACCCGCCGCGGCCCCTGCACAACCCGGCGTGGGAGATCCCCATGCAGGCATGAAAGCCCAGGAGATCCCTGCAGGTGCCGGCAAAAAAGGCAAGATCACCCAGACCATGAACGCCGCGGGGTACACCTATGTGGAGGCAGCCGACGACAAAGGGGAGAAAACGTGGCTGGCCATGCCTCAGATGAAGGTCGCGGTAGGCGATAAGATCGAATATCCGGACACACCGCCGATGGTGAACTTCACCAGTAAAACGCTCAACAAGACCTTTGCAGCGATACATTTTATTCCGGGCATACGGGTTGAAAAGTAAATAGAACTCCTGGCTTATGGATTAAAAATGGGACCCTTTGCGGTCCCATTTTTAATTTCCAATTCATAGTAAAACAGGCTGGATGATGCAAAAGCTTTTACTGAAACAGGAAAGCCCCTCCCGTTGCCGGGAGGGGCTTTCCTGTTTCATCGAGTACTCTACTTACTGCCAGTGCCCAACGAAGTTCGCTATGTGGCAACCTGGGTTGCTATTGTTGAGGTTTGTGTTGAAACAGGTTTTCGTTGCCTTGTCGTAGGTGCCGATTTTGGTCGGTGCAGAGCCGACGGTGGCGCCGGGATCCGTGAAGGTATTGGTGGTGACCCCGCTGAAGTGCGTCTGGCTGTCACTCAGTCTGTTGATGTTATGGCATTCTGTGCAGTCTTTCCCTAATCCGCTCACGTGAAAATGATGCAACGTATTGCTCGCCGGCACCCCAGTGTAGGTCGCATCAACTCCGGAGTAGTAGCTGTTGTACTGCGGCTTCGTCGGCTTACCCGGCCCTGGCGCAGCGGTGGCTTCTTCGTGACATTTCAAGCAATCCGTCGCAAGGTTGAAGTCGTTCCCGTTGCTCCACTTGCCGGTCAACCATTCGGGGGACACCTGGCCGCCGTGGCAGCTGACCCCGGAGCAGGTACCGCCCTTGGTCTGGTCGTTCGGGTTGACGGGGTGATAGTTGAAATCGGTGGTGACCGTTTCCGCCTGGAAGCCGGGCGCCAGGCTGACGACCTGGGTGCCGTCGCCATGGTGGGCGGTGCCCGAGCCGAGTCCGTTATGGCATGCGCTGCAGGTCACGCTGGGAACGTTGGTGTGTGAATCGTGGGCGCCCTGGTTGTTGGGAAAGAGTGCGCCGTTGGGACCGTTCGGCGGCCCGTTGTGGCACGAACCGCAGTCGTCAACCGCATAATTTTTCGGGTTGTTGGTGTGGCATTGGAACCCGCTGCGTTGATAACCCGCACCAAAACAGCTCACGTTGGCCTTGCCGCCGTCCAGATTGTCGCCGTGGCAGCCGGTGCAGGCGGCAAGCTGGGTTTGTGCGGCATACGCAGGATGCTTGTGAACCCAGTCGGCAGGATGGTTGCCGTTGTTGTCCACCGGCGCCACGTCGCCGCTGTTGCCATTGCTGCACGCGAAGAGCGCCGCGGACAGTACGGCGATTGCAACTATATTGATCAATGAATTTGATATGCGCATGGGTTCTCTCCTATCGGTGGCAGACTATGCAGCGCTCGTTGTTGGCTCTGCCGTGGCAGCGATAGCAACTCGCCGGGTCAAGCTTGCCTTCTATCTTGTGCATCGTTATGTAGTCCCCACGGTGCGGCAGCTCCCGGTCGGGGCGGTTGCCGAACTTTATGGAGGGCTTGATCTCCACCTGGTTGGTGTGGCAATCGTTGCAGAACGATTCCTTGTGGCAAGTGGCGCAGAGCAGGGCGTCCGACGAGGCGTAGAAGCGATGGTTCTTCACAAACGACGGAGTGTGGTTGAAGGCGGCAAAGGGCTTCATGGTCCCTTTCTGCTGGTCCTCGTGGCATTCGGCGCAACTCACCGGTCCGGCGGCCAACTCCTCGGGATGCCAGGCCGGAAGGTTCGGGAGGCTCTTCATCTGGGCACACGCCCCGAGTATGGCAATCAACCCGGCCAACGCCAGGATGGGAAAGATCAGGGTGAAGCGTTTCATTTCGTGCCTCCTTTTCCGGTGTAATTCATGTTGTAGGTAAGGCGTAACAATCCTTTCAGATCGTCAACAAACTGCGGGTTCTTCCCGTAGCCGAGATCGCCGGACAGGATCAGGGCCGGGGAAATATGCCAGCCCAGGGACCCGGTAAACTCCCAGGCGCTTGATTTATTGTTGATATTTTCTTTAAAGATATAGGCGATGGCGTCCAGGGAGGCCATATAGGTCTTGGTATCCTGCAGGGCGTAGCCGTGGACCTCATGGAACGAGCCGGAAGCCGTGCCGGCTATCGCGAAATTCGTACCTGCCCTCAGATAGTGATAACCGACGCCGGTGCGCACCTGCTTGTCCATCAGCGCGAAGCGCACATCTCCACCGAAGCGGTCGGCCTCCCCTATGTCACGGCTGTAATGTTTGTAATCAGCCGCGACCTCCGTCATCTTGTTCAACTCGTAGGAAGCGCTGCCCCCTGCCGAGCGGGACCGTTCGTTCAGATTTTGAACGAACGTGGCGAAGAGGAGCGAACTGGAGAACAGGTTCGCTTCGCGGTGCTCGTTGAATTCGCCGGTCAGGACCAAGTGCGCGATTGGCTTGATATTGAGCATGTAGCTGTGTTCGGCAACACCGTCGGTCTCCGTGTTGTAGCTGGTGTGCCCCATGATCTCCACCATGCGGTGCGGGGAGAGCCAGACATCGCCGCCGATGAGCCTGTGGCTGCTGAATATACTGGACACTCGGGGATCATTGACGGTGGGCGCGTTGCTTTCATAGACACCCGACAACCCCAATTCCAGCATCCCTTTGTAGCGGTAGTTCAGACGGCCACCCACGATGCCGTCCCCCTTGCCGTCGGTCCCCAGGCCCAGCTGGTGCGCGGTGTGGACCGTGGCGCCACCGAACGTGGAGATGCCGAACCCCATCGGCAGGTCGGTGCGCACATGCAGACCGTCCACCTGCTCGTTGACTATCCCTTCATTGACAAAGAAACGGCCGACCCGGACCTGACCGTTGGCCTGGTCCAAGCGGTACTGGGCATAGGCGTAGGTCAGGCTGCCACCCGTCTGCTTGTCGTTGAAGCTCTTGTCAGCCAGATCCACACGTCCCCATCCGTAGAGGTGCACGGAAAGCTTGCCATCCCCCAGCTTGTCAACATCGAGGCCCAAAAACTGGGTAGCTGGCACAAACGTCTTTGTGGAGAAGCCGGGCCGGCTGTCTTGGGAAAAACGTAACAGGGTGGATGAATCGACCGCGGTGTCCGCCTGACCAACGGCGGGCAGGGCCAGCAGGAATAGTGCTGGGAAGAATCGGTAAAGCAGTTTTTTCATTGAAGCCTCCTGTCCTGTCAAGTAACACGTATTAACACGTAGCAATGCGTTAAACTGTCAGTTACATATCAATTCAACATAAATCCTTTTTTTTATTGCTACAAATGTGCCAAGGCAAAAAGTCGGCGGAGAGACAGGGAGCAAGTGCAATACATTTACATAGTTCCAGTTACTATGTCATCAAATTTATCACATGAACCGCCAAGTCATTTGGCGAGATCGGAGATGTTGTTTACGCGATTTAGCCGCCACCGGTTCCGCACTACCAGGCAGCTTCTGGCATATCGCCGGGAGCAGGCGGGGAGCAAGCGACACGACGAGTTTGCAATGTATGCTTTTCTTCACCGTTGTCCGTGCTATAGTGAGGTTGCGGGTGCATCCCACCAACCAGTGAGGTCTCTGATTTATGAGAATAATGCTGCTGACGCTTGTGCTGACCTGCGCTTCTTCATCTGCCTGGGGGCTGGTCTATTCCTGGACCGATACGCGTGGAATCACCCACTATACCAACAAGGAGTACGAGATTCCTGCCCCGTATCGGGCAAAGACAAAAGCCCTCTATCCCGAGCAGGGGGATGTGGCCCCTGCCCAACAGACCGACCAGGGGCACCAGGTAACTCCGGCGCCCCCTCCGGCGAAGCCGGCAGAACCGACACCCCCCCCCAGGAGGCGCCATAGAGAATCAGACCCCGGCGCCGAGTAACAACGCGGAAACCACTCCCGGGAAGACGTAGTCCATAAAAAAGCCCCGGTGGCAATCCGCCGGGGCTTTTCAACACTCTGCCGTTGCTGGAGGCAGACACGACGCTCCGCCGAATCAGCGTTCCCGCAAGAACACCACGAACGCCCCGCCGCCCCCCATCTCCCGCGGAGCCGGGGCGAACTCCAGGATGAACTCCCTGCCCGCATCGCGCAACCAAGCGGCCACCGCCTGCTGCAAGACCGGCTCACCCGGCGAGTTGATCCCCTTGCCGGTGATAATGAGCACCGCCTTTTCCCCGTGAACACGGGCGTTGCGCAAAAAGCGGGGCATCGCTTCCAGCGCCTCGTCGCGGGTCAGGCCGTGCAGGTCAAGCTGGCGATCCACCCGGATGATCCCCCGCTTCAACTGGCGCAGACGGTTGGCGCCGAGCGGTTTGAGCTCGTCGTCCTCGGGAAACTTGTCACTAAAGGTCACATCCAGCCGCATCTGGCCGATTGCCCGGCTAAAGGCCTCGGTATCCGCCGGATCGACCTCCGCGCGGCCCGGATGGGCGCCGGCAGAGCGCTCCGGCGCATGGGGCCGTGTTCCGAGACGGGCCGTTGTCGGCGTCACGCCCTCAAGCCGCGTCACGCCGCCCATAGCTTGGAGAAACAGGTCGTTGTCCGTGTCGGCCGTTGCAGTCAGCAGCGTGGTCGGGCGCGGAGGTTCCTGCTGTGTCTGCGGGGATGATGAAGGAACAGAGACACCTTTCAGGGCACTGAACGGGGTGCTCTTGAATGACGGCTGTTTTTGGGAGGATGATTGTTGTCTTTTTTTTCCCATTGGAGCAGAGCTGTGAAGGGGTTAGCTGCCGCCGGCCTTTTTGTGCAGCGAGCTGAAGATCATGTCAAGCACCGCCTTCTGGCGCGCCTCAAACTTGTTGAGCACCGCCAGGCAGGTTCCCATGGGGCAGAGCTTGTGCAGGACATCGGCCTCCCGCCCCGAAAGGATGACGATCCGGTTCTTGTTGATCCCGCTCTGGATGGCAAAGCCCAACAGCTTGAGCCCGTCCATGGTCGGCATCTCCAGATCGATCAGCATCAGGTCGTATGTGCCGGTTTTGATGTTCTGCAGGGCGATGATGGGATTATTGCAAATCTCCACCTGCAAAAGCGGGTAGGTGTCCCGGATATAGGCCGACAGGAAGTCGGTGAAGGCCGGATCGTCATCAATTAGCAGTATTCTGCCCATAAGTTGCAACTATAACCGAATTCACCGTTGCCATGAAATAAAAAAACACTATGCAACCGGAAACCCCGGACGACAAACTACTTCACGATCCGGGTCGCAGCGCTGACCACCGAGTTCGGCATGCTGATCCCCAGCTCACGGGCAACCCGCACATTAAGGACAAGGTCGATCTGCCGGGGGGTGAGCAGCGAAAGGTGCTCGGCACGCGCACCTTCCAGTATGCGTGTGGCTATCTCCGCCGCCAGATGCCCCTGTTCCTGGGGATGGATCTCCAGAGAAACCAGCGCGCCCCGTTCGGCAGACTTGGGCATGGTCGCAACCACCGGAACCTTGCGAGACTTGGCCCGGGCGATGATCCGGTCGAACTGTTTGAAAACAGCAGGGCTTTCGGTGGCAGCGACAATCACATCCACCCTGTCCAGCAAGGTTGTCAGGACATTGTCCACGGAGGCCACCGACGTCACATTCCCCTCAACAACGCTCAGTCCGAGTTGAACGGCGCACTTCCTGATATCCTCCAACTGGCGCTGTGATCCGATGTCGCGGGCACTGAGGATGACGCCGATCCGACGGTAGGGGCCAATATCCTGAAGCGTCTTGAGCAGGGTTATCATCGGAACCCGCGAACTGACGCCGCTGGTGCCGCTCGGCGGAGGATCGGCAGCAAACGTGTCGACCGACACGATGGGCACCCCTTCGGCCTCTTTCGTGACCACCTGGGACGCCGAGGAGCCATAGGCCACGATCAGGTCGGGATGGGTGCTGGTGATCTTGCGGATTGCGGAACTCAGGGAGGGGGAGTCCTGGTTGGGACAGGTGAGGGAAATTTCTATGGCTGGCGCCGCATAACCGCGCGCTGCCAGCGATTTGACGAAGGCTCGGTGCGCCTCGCGGTACCGCGGCTGGTCGCTGCTCATCACGGCTGCGATAACCGTGGCATCGCCTGCGTATGTTGCCGGGAGAGACAGCGAGAGCAAGGCCAGTACCATGACCAGGAAGGCGCAAGACCGTCTCGCCGCCGACCGACCGGAAAGCGCATCGGAAAGGGCTGCAGCCAATCGGGCTGCCGGAAGCTTGACAGGTCTATGAACGCCTTTCACTTCCACCCCTCCTATAACAACGAAGCGTCAGCCCCCGTGGATGCCTTTGGTAGTCGTGCGGATGAAGCGCTGCACGATCGGATTTGCGCTTCCTCTGATTTCTGCGGGGGTGCCGATCTCGACGATTTCCCCCTGATGCATCATGGCAATGCGGTCCGACAGGTACAGGGCAAAATTCAGGTCATGGGTGACGATGATCGTGGTGTTGCCGGTTCGTGCCCTCAGAGAAGCGATGGTCTCGGCCAGTTCATCGGTGCTGATCGGGTCCAGCTCAGCGGTCGGCTCGTCGTAGAGCACCAGGTCCGGCTCCATGGCCAGGGAGCGGGCAATGGCCACGCGCTTTCTCATGCCGCCGGACAGCTCCGACGTAGCCAACCGTTCCTTCCCCTCCAACCCCACGATGGCCAGTTTCTCGGCTATGATCGCGCCAATGCGCTGCTCGGGGCAGATGCGATGTTCACGCAGCCAGAGCCCCACGTTCTCGCCGACGGTCAGGGAATTGAACAGAGCCGACGATTGAAACACCATGCTGCTGCGGTACGACCTGGGGGGTGGAGCACCTTCGACAAAAAGCGGTTCGCCGTTGATAACGATTTGGCCGCTGTCGGGAGTCTCCAGACGTATGATGTGCCGCAACAGGATACTTTTGCCGGTGCCGGAGGGGCCGATAATGGAAAAGGTTTCTCCGGCCCGCACATCCAGCGTGATATCCTTGAGGACATGATGGGGGCCAAACGACTTGTTGAGCCGTTCGATATGAACGGAAACGCCCTTGGCCGGGTCACCCGAGTTGTTTTGCAATGCAGTATCCATGCCGTCCACTTTTAAAACAGATACTTCGACCGGTTGGTGAAACATCCACGATGACGGTAAATAAAGGCTGTCAGCAGGATGAGCGCCACTATGACCGAGATATTGTTAACCACCAATCCCCGGGAATCGATGGGCTGCCCCATCAGTTTTTCCAGCTCTGCATCGGTGATATACCGTAAATTGACGAGGGTATTCACCACTTCAAAAGTGTTATAACCGATAAGAAGGTACCAGGTCAGCCGCTGCTGTTTCATGAGCCCCAGAAAAAGATACAGACAGATCATGCTGTCGACGAACACCAGTACCTCGGCGGCTTTCCCCTCGTGGATGACGCCCAGGAACGGGAACGGATGGCCGAAGGTTGACATGGTCAACATGAAGAAAAACAGGTACAAGCCTCCCAGGAGGACCATTCCCAGGGGGCGGCGACGATCATTTTCGTGCTCCAGTTCTTCCATACCCACCTCGAATCACGTGATAGGGAACCACGCCACTGGCTCCCTCATCCCTTTTTCTTGCGCATGTCGCTGATGGCAACGCACACGAAGATGACGACCAGGATAAACCCGATAAACAGCCAATCGGCGATACTGAATCCGAACATATTCCCCTCTCTCTAACTCCTCTTGAACGCTTCGGCGGCTTCCCCTGCCATCCCCATTTCCTGATAACAGGTGCCCAACAGGTAATAGATCTCATTCACCGGGAACTGCTCGCTGAAGACCGGATCGGCGAGCACGTCCTCGATGATGGCGGCCGCCTCGTCGCTGCGCCCGCCGTGATGCGCCTCCACCGCCACCGACAAGGCGGTCAGATAGTCCAGGGGGGGCACCAGGGGCAGCCGGCCCGACAGAATGGCGGCAACGCGCCCCTCGACCCGCGCCCGCTCGCCCCCCTCCAGCAGCGGCAGAGCGGCGGCCCACGTCTCGGCAGCCTGGTCGTACCGCCCCAGCACGTAGAGCGCTTCGCCGTATTCGTAGGCGCAGTGGCGATCCTTGGGATCCAACTCCAGGGCCCGCTTCAGAAACCGCTCGGCCCCGTACCAGCTGGCCACAGCATGGTGCAGAGTAGAGAGCCTGGACCCGCGCTCGATGTAGGTACGGGCAATTTCGAGGCAGAGCCCCGCGTTGGCCGGTTCCAGCAGGGCCATGATCTTGAGAAAGTTGATCTTGCGGTCCAGGTAGGGGGTATCCACGTCGCGGGCATCCAGCATGATGATCTGCCCCCCCAGCTCGGAAATGATGTGGGGATAGGCCTCTTTCAGCACCACTGCGTAGTCGGCCGCAAAGACGCACTCCGGGTTGAGGCGCAGGGCCTGGTAGATGCCGCGCCCCACCATGTCGTAGTCCGCCGTGCCGCTCTCCTCGGCTGCGGCACAATCCTGCTCCTGGAGCGGAATAGGAGGCTTCCCCTCCCAGGGGATACTGACCCGGCCGTCGCGGCCGGTCAGCACATAGCCGGCAGGGGGCGTGAAATAGCGGATGCCGTCAAGGGGAGTGAGGTTTATGACTGCAGTCGTGTTCATGTAGTGCTCCGGTATTTCTAAAGAAATGATGAGGGATGAGAGATGAGGGACGAAATAACCGCTTCTTCATCTCATCTCTCATCTCTCATCATTCATTCCGCGGCCCTGCCCGGAAAGGTATTGATGCCGGCGTGCTGTCCGATCATCTTGTAGATC
This sequence comes from Desulfuromonadaceae bacterium, assembly GCA_036514355.1. GTDB lineage: Bacteria > Desulfobacterota > Desulfuromonadia > Geobacterales > Pseudopelobacteraceae > JACPFJ01. The sequence continues at coordinate 621 of DATBXI010000063.1, read as the reverse complement.
TGCACCTCGTCCCACGGCTCGTCCATGATGCCGTCGTGGATGGCCCAGCTCCTGCCCCGCACGGTGCGCTCCATCCCCGGCACGCGGAAGGGGGTGGAGCCGTCCAGCCGGGCGAAATAGCGGCCGCCGGGCTGGAACTCCCGGTCGATCTCCAGCATCAGGCGGCGCCCCTGCAGGTAATCGAAACCGTGCCGCTCGTAGCGGATGGCATTGTCGTAGGTCAACGGCTCGGCCACGATCATCTCCATGCCCAGGCTATCGGTGAACCGCTCCAGAAGCGGGAAAAAATCGGCGAACAACCCGAGCCCCCGGCGCGTCTGGTTGGGGAACAGGCCGGCACGCATGGCACGCACCTCCTCGGGGATATTGCGGCCGTGGGAGGCAAACCAGTTGATCCTCCCCTGTTCGTCCCGGTCCACGTCGAACCGTTCCGCATCGGGATCGCAGATGATGCAGAAACAGAGCTCCATCTGGTGGAACTGGGTATCGGACAACTCCAGGAAAAAGACCGTATCCGCATCCGCTGGCCGGGCCCTGACCTCGATGCGCACCAGCGGCAGTCCGGCCGGCGCGATGATGTTCCCCAGGGGCTCGCCCGCGGCATTCGTCAGGGTGTCCGGC
>DATBXI010000062.1:0-6589 GCA_036514355.1 Desulfuromonadaceae bacterium | reverse complement strand
CCGCGATACCTTGCTGGGCGAACTCCAGGCGCGGGGCTACAGGGTCAAGTTGGCGGGCGGTTGATCCATGCCGCAATTAATTCCTTGACCGGTTACAATTTTTCCCATATTTTTTACTATTCGGATCAATCCACTTATCCGAACCGGCAGCGCCTTTAGTATGTTGGCATGCGAGAGTGGCGGAATTGGCAGACGCACCAGACTTAGGATCTGGCACCGAAAGGTATAGGAGTTCAAGTCTCCTCTCTCGCACCATCCATTCAATTCAGCCACTGTCGTATTGTTGACGCAGTGGGCGGTCATTCAATAAAAGAGAGGTCATTACATGCAGGTTACCGTCGAGACCATAAACCCGGTCACCAAAAAGATCACTATCCAAATTCCGGCTGCGGAGGTGGATGCCGAGATCGAAACGGTCTATGCGGGCATCCAGAAAAAGGCCAAGCTCCAGGGATTCCGTCCCGGCAAGGCCCCCATGCCGCTCATCAAGCGCACCTACAGCGATGCCATGCAGAATGAGGTCGTACGTCGTTTCTACGAGAAGACCCTCTTCAAGGCCCTGGATGAGCACAAGATCGAGCCGGTGGATTCCCCTGCCATCGAATGGGGCACTCTGGAACAGGGCGCACCGTTCACCTACACCGCCCAGGTGGAGATCATTCCGGAGATTCACCTCAAGGACTATGCCGGGCTCGTGGCCAAGAAAGAGAAATACGTGCTCAATCCGGAGAGCATCGAGGGTGAGATCACCCGCATGCAGGAAAACATGGGGCAACTCGTTCCCCTCGATGAGGGGTACGCCGTGGAAAACGGCCACGTCCTGTCCGTGGACTATACATTTTCGGTGGAGGGATACCCCCAGGAGGATGCCAAAGCCGAAGATGCCCCGGTTGAGGTGGGTGCCAACCGATTGATGCCCGGTCTCGAAGAGCAGATGATCGGCATGAAATGCGGCGAAACGAAAGAGATTCACGTAACCCTGCCCGCGGATTACCGCAATGCCGAGCTGGCCGGCAAGGAGGGCGTGTTCACGATAACGCTCAAGGAGATCAAGCGCAAGGAATTGCCCGAGCTCGATGATGAATTCGCCCAGCAGTTCGGCGACTACGAAACCATGGAAGACCTGCGGACAAAAATGGTAGAATATCATCAAAAGCAGGAGTCCGAGCGGATCGAAAACGAGTTGCATGACCGTATCATCAAGGCCCTGATCGAAAAGAATCCGCTGGAGGTGCCCCGGGCATTGGTGAAGAACCAGTTGGAGTACATGCTGGAGAATTTCAAAAACCGCCTGAAGAGCCAGCATATGTCCATCGAGATGATGGGGCTGGATGAGGAAGGGTTCCGTAAACGCTTCCACGCTTCTGCCGAGGAGAAGGTGAAGGGCGGGCTGCTTTTGACGGCCCTGGTGGAAAAGGAAAATATCAGCGTGAGCGACGAGGACGTGGCGCAGCGTTACGAAAAGATCGCCGGCGGCAACAACGACATGCTGGGGCGTGTAAAAGAGTTTTATGCATCGAATCGCAAAGCCCAGGCAGCGCTGGCCGCAGAAATCAAGGAAGACAAGGCGATGCGTTTTCTGATTGACAATGCAGTGATCACCGAGGTTGAACCCGCCGAGCTGAAAGCGGCCTGAGAGAAAGGCTACCATGTATATACCGATAGTGGTCGAACAGAGCGGCAGGGGCGAGCGCGCATACGATATCTACTCGCGTCTCTTGAAAGAACGGATCATCTTTCTGGGCGGTGGCATCGACGACAACGTGGCAAACCTGATCATCGCCCAGTTGCTGTTTCTTGAGGCCGAGGATCCGGACAAGGATATCCATCTGTACATCAACTCGCCCGGTGGCGTGGTGACGGCCGGCATGGCTATCTTCGACACCATGCGCTACATCAAGGCGCCCGTTTCCACCATCTGCGTGGGGCAGGCCGCGTCCATGGGCGCATTCCTGCTGGCTGCCGGGGAAAAGGGCAAGCGCTTCAGCCTGGATCATTCCCGGATCATGATTCATCAGCCTCTGGGAGGATTCCAGGGACAGGCGACGGATATTCATATCCATGCCAAGGAAATCCTCCGCATGAAGGATGAGTTGAACGGCATCCTGGCCAATATGACCGGCCAGACAGTGGAGAAAGTGTCCGCAGATACGGAACGCGACTACTTCTTGTCCGCTGCGGAAGCCAAGGAATACGGGATTATCGATGCCATCGTGACCAGGAAACCGGATATCGGAGGTACGCCATGAGTCGTCGGGATGCTACTCAGGAAAATCTGACCTGCTCGTTCTGCGGCAAAAGCCAGGAAGAGGTCAAAAAGCTTATCGCCGGGCCGGCGGTATATATCTGTGACGAGTGCATCGAACTCTGCAATGACATCATTGCCGAAGAGATGAAGATGGAGGAGACCCTCGGGCCTGACGTGAGGAAGCTTCCCAAGCCCCAGGAGATCAAGGAAATCCTCGACGAATACGTCATCGGCCAGAACCGCGCCAAAAAGGTCCTCTCGGTGGCGGTCTACAACCACTACAAGCGCATTGAGTCCGGCACGAAGCCGGGCGACGTGGAGATGCAGAAGAGCAATATCCTCCTGCTGGGCCCCACCGGCTCGGGCAAGACGCTGTTGGCCCAGACGCTGGCACGCATTCTCAAGGTGCCCTTTGCCATGGCCGACGCCACCAACCTGACAGAGGCCGGCTATGTGGGTGAGGACGTGGAGAACATCATCCTGAACCTCCTGCAGGCCGCCGATTACGACGTGGAGCGGGCGCAGAAGGGCATCGTCTACATCGATGAGATCGACAAGATCGCCCGCAAGTCCGAATCCCCTTCCATCACCCGCGACGTGTCGGGCGAAGGGGTGCAACAGGCCCTACTCAAGATCATCGAAGGCACGGTGGCCAGCATCCCTCCCAAGGGTGGCCGCAAGCATCCGCAGCAGGAATTCATGAAGGTCGATACCACCAACATCCTCTTCATCTGCGGTGGCGCCTTTGCCGGACTGGAAAGTGTCATCCAGCAGCGCATCGGCATGAAGAGCCTGGGGTTCGGCGCCGACGTGAAAAAACGGGCGGAAAAGAAGGCCGGGGAACTGCTCAACAAGGTTTCTCCGGAGGATCTGCTGCGTTACGGCTATATCCCCGAGTTCATAGGCCGCCTGCCCATGCTCGCGACCCTTTCGGAACTGGACGAGGACGCCATGGTGCAGATCCTGAAAGAGCCCAAGAACGCCCTGGTAAAACAGTATCAGAAGCTGTTCGACCTGGAGGGCGTCCGGCTGCGCTTCACCGACGGATCGCTGGTGGCCATTGCCAAGGAAGCGCTCAAGCGCAACACAGGGGCACGCGGACTGCGCTCCATCCTGGAGAATTCCATGCTGGACATCATGTACGAAGTGCCGTCCCAGCCGAACGTCAAAGAAGTGGTGATCAGCGAGGATGTGATCTACCGCAAGGAAAAACCTATCGTTGTGTACGAGCAACTGGTGAGCGACGCGGCCTGAGCTGGAGCCCGCCAAATAACCATTGTAATATCGGCAGGATAGAAAACTGCATCTCGACACACAGACAAAAAAAACGACACACCGGAAATTGATAAAAGTCTCTCATTGCCCATAAAATGTACGTTTGCGAGAAAATTTGCTTGACAGTTTCCGAACATATCTGTTAAACACTGACTCGCTTTTTTATTCATCACAAATTTCAGGAGGTGTATCGTGACAAAAGCTGAACTGATTAGCGCTGTAGCAGAAAAAGCCGGACTGAAAAAAGTTGAGGCTGAAAAGGCGGTGGCCGCTTTCATCGCTTCCGTTACTGTTGCCCTCAAAAAAGGCGACAAGCTGAGTCTGGTCGGCTTCGGCACCTTCACCACCGCCAAGCGCGCTGCACGCAAAGGGCAGAATCCCCAGACCGGAAAAAAGATCAGCATTCCCGCCGCTGTGGTTCCGAAGTTCAAACCCGGCAAAACCTTGAAAGAAGCTGTTAACAAGAAATAGTACGTTTTCGATTTGGGGTTGTAGCTCAGTCGGTTAGAGTGCCAGCCTGTCACGCTGGAAGTCGCGGGTTCGAGCCCCGTCAACCCCGCCATACTGAGGGCGAATAGCTCAGCTGGGAGAGCGCCAGCCTTACAAGCTGGATGTCACAGGTTCGATCCCTGTTTCGCCCACCATTACACAGGGAAAAGGACCCTTTTCCCTGTTTTTTTTGTCCATCCCATAGTTCCTGGGGTTGTAGCTCAGTCGGTTAGAGTGCCAGCCTGTCACGCTGGAAGTCGCGGGTTCGAGCCCCGTCAACCCCGCCATTACCACTGAAAAGGGCGCATGCCACAACGGCAAGCGCCCTTTTCAATTTTCAAGACCGGCAAGCTCCGAACTACCTAACCAACCAACTTCAGTCGCTTTAACTTCTCCACCAGCGTGGTCCTGTTAAGGCCCAGCAGCGCGGCCGCCTGGGCCTTGACCCCTCCGGACAGCGCCAATGCCTGGGCGATGAGCTTACGTTCGATCTCCGTGATCACAGCCCCCATATCCATGCCCCGCTCCGTCAGTTCCAGACTGGGGGACCCCGGTGCCGCGCCCTGCCCGCACATGCCTGCCGGCAGATCCTCGAAACGGATCACATCACCCTCCGACAGGGCCACCAGCCGCTCCACCAGGTTTTCCAGTTCCCGCACGTTGCCGGGCCAGGGGTGCTCTTCTAACGCCTCCAGGGCCCGCCTGCCGATGGTCATGGGCACGCGCTCCATGGTACGACAACACTTTTCCAGAAAATACCCCACCAACGGCATGATGTCCTGTTTGCGCTCACGCAGCGGTGGCAGATGGAGCGGGATGACATTGAGGCGATAGTACAGGTCCTCCCGAAAATTGCCTTGCCTGACCTGCTGCTCCAGATCCACGTTGGTGGCGGATATGACCCGGACGTCGAGTTTGACCGGTTTGTTGGAGCCGACCCGCTCCACCTCCTGCTCCTGCACTACCCGCAGTATCTTCGTCTGCAGATGGAGCGGCATGGTGCCGATTTCATCGAGAAAAATGGTCCCGTGATTGGCGGCCTCGAACTTGCCGGCCTTGTCCCTGACCGCACCGGTAAAGGCGCCCCGCACATGGCCGAACAGCTCGCTCTCCAGGAGCGATTCCGGGATGGCGCTGCAGTTGACCGCCACGAACGGCTTCAGCCGCCTGGCCCCGTTGAAATGCAGCGCACGCGCCACCAATTCCTTGCCGGTTCCCGATTCGCCGGTGATGAGCACCGTTGAGTCGGTCTTGACGATGCGCGCCATACGCTCGAACACCATCTTCATGGCCGGGGAATTCCCGATGATGTTGCTGAACTCGAAGCGGCCCTGGAGCTGCTTCCGCAGATAGACGTTTTCGGAGAGGAGCTGCTGTTTCTCCAGGGCCTTGGCAACGACGATCCGGAGCTCGTCGAAATTGACCGGCTTGGTGATGTAGTCGAAGGCCCCCTCCTTCATGGCCCGCACGGCGGTTTCCGCGGAAGCGTAGCCGGTGACGACGATGACCTCTGTTGTCGGGGAAAGGGTGCGCGAATGCTGCAGGATCTCGATCCCGCTCTTGTCCGGCAGAAAAAGGTCGGAAACGATCAGGTTGAACTGTTCCCGCTCCATGATATCAACGGCCTCTGCTCCGCCGGAGGCCGAAACCACGGCATAACCGGCGGTCCTGAGAAGCAGCTCCAGGGCTTCACGACCGGAGTCATCGTCATCGATCAACAGGATGCGGGTCTCTTGCGTCATTGGCAGGTTTGCCTCAAGCACATGATCATGGGTGACATTTAATCGGCAATTGCCATGAAATGCAATTATAAAATCGCCAGTCCCCGGTTTTCCATGCCGTCATCGCCCCTGACACCCAGTACGTATGCCGGATTTCATGGTGTAGCGGGTTGACGACCTCCAGGAACCAGGCCGTTTCCACCGGGGAAACGGCCTGGTCCGGGATATCGGAATCTAATCCCGTCGCCGGGTACTAATTGCCGGAAACCACACCGCTCCCCTTGGTGGACTTCCACTGGAACTGATGGGGCCAGTTTGCGGTGTTGGCAGTGGTGATGGCGGTATGGCAGACATAGCAGGCATTCGGCCGCTTGCCGCTGCCATGGGCCTCAAGGAAGCTGCCGAGCCCTTCGCCTTTGGAACTCGAATGGCAGGCTCCGCAACTGCCGATGGATTTGGCATAGTTCTGGTACTGCTGCGACTGGTAGTTGTCGATATCCACCCGCGATGGCACCATGGCGTGGGGGCTGCCATGGCAACTGGAGCAGTAGACGCCGCCATGACCGACCGCATTCCGGAACAGGGTGCTGCCGGTATCCACCTGGGCAACCCCGGCATGGCAGGTTACGCACTTGGGCTCGTTCACCCAGGGCACCTTGGTGTTGTTGGCGATGGCGGCCGCCATCGTTGCCATGCTGCCGTGGCAATTGGCATTGGTGCAGTTGCCGTCGGCCGCCGTGTGGGCCAGACTCCGGCTGCACTGGGTCTTGGCGCCGGGATGACAGTCATAGCAGGATGCGCCTTTTGTGGCATGGTAGCCATGGATGGCTTCGGACAGGTACTTCCCGGATGTTCC
>DATBXI010000061.1:0-8543 GCA_036514355.1 Desulfuromonadaceae bacterium | reverse complement strand
CCATCTCTTCACTTGCCGTGGCTACTGTTACCGTCTGGGCCGCGACTTCCTCTGCACCCACGGATATGGTGGCCGATGTGCCGTTCAGTTGGCTGGATTCCTGTGCCAGCGATGTGGATGCCGTGGCGATCTGCCGGATTATGGTATGCACGTTCCCTATGAAGTGGTTGAGCTTCTCCGCGAGCATCCCGATCTCGTCTTTTCGGTCGCCGACATCGATCCTCCTGGTCAGATCCCCTGCTCCCTCGGCAAGGTCCTCAACCCGTTCGTACAGGACCGTGAGCGGGTTGAGCAGCCGGAGGAGCAAAAAGATGATGGCGCAGAGCCCGATGGCAAGGAACACTGCACCGCATCCGATCAGGACCGCCATCTGCGTCCTGACGGAAGCAAACATTTCCGCTTTATCCTGGGTTACGCACAGAAACCAGCCTGAAGTGGGGATTCTTGCATAGGAAACGACTTTTTCGACGCCATCCTGTCGGTATTGCTGATGACCCGTGGTGGCGCCTGAAAGTTTGCCGGTAAACTCCCGCAATTCAGGTGAAAGCTCGGCAATCTTCTTTTTCAGGATCAACTCCTGGTTTGGATGAATGAGTATTTTGCCATCCTTGTCGATGATGAACGCGTATCCTGTTTTGCCGATCTTGACGTTCAGTACTTGTTGCATGATGGATTCGAGCATGATGTCGGAACTGAGCACGCCGCTGAAGGTGTTGTTGCTCATGATCGGGCTCATGAATGATATGGTGAGCTTGCCGGTGGAAGAGGCGATGTACGGCTCCGTAAGCCCTGTTTTCGGCTGGGCCTTGGTCTGGGTGTACCAGGGGCGTTTCCGCGGGTCGTAATCCGGCGGAGCAACCCAGTCATCCGAGAAGATTACCGTTCCATTCTCGTATCCCGGATATACTTTACGGAATCCTCCGGCAACGGTGAGGATCTTGACCAAATTGAGAATATACTCCCGCTGCTGGTCGGTATATTTTGAGAGATCTTTTGCACCCGCATCAACGATGGCAAGCTTGGCCTGCATCCAGGAGTCCACTATCGAAGCATTGTCCGATGCAAGGGCAAGATGACTTTCCTCAAGCAGCTTTCCCATGTTCCTGCTGGAGCTGACGTAGGTTATGCCGACCAGCAATCCGATTGTTGTAATGAATACAAGTACAACAGTGAGATTCAATTTGGTTTTTAACTTCATAACGACCTCTCCCCTTTATTTGAAAACCTCCGTCCATCACTACATTCATCAATGTGATGAGTAAAGGCTACCCCGCGGAGCGCTGCGCACGGTTTGCTGCTGCATGCGCCCGCTTCATGGGCGGATCGATGGCCAGGTAGCCGCAGATGACGCACCCGCTGCAGTTGACGACACCGGTGTCCAGGATGATCTGCTTGTTCATGATACCGACCTTTGCCTTGCACTTGGGACATTTCATGTCATACCCTCCTCTTGAATGTTGTACAGCGTGTTCAGGCTGATCCGCAGCCGCCGGTTGTCCGCTTGTTCATGACGACCGACGAGCCTGGTTGCCGCTTGGCGGCCCTTTTGACCTCGGTGGCGAGGGAGGCCAGCTGAGCATAGGAATCCACCGGCATCAGGAACGTGTTCAGGATGCCGATGGAGAGCGAGAGCAGTCCGAACGCCTCTTCCTGCCCCTTACGGTTGACGGCGGTATACCCGCCGGCCCGGTAGTCGCTCTCCCCGTGGAAGACCGCCAGGTGTCCCGCGAATTCGTTGATGATCCCGTTGGCCACGGCGGCAGCGCTGTTGGGGTTTGCGATCAGGATGAAGTCGTCGCCGCCGATATGCCCGTAGAAACCGCCGACCCGGCAGTCGCTCCCCTCCACCACGCCGACGATGATCTCGGCCAGCGCCTTGATGACCACGTCACCCTTCTGGAATCCGTAATAGTCGTTGTACGGCTTGAAGTTGTCGATGTCGATGTAGGCGATGTCGAACGGTTTGCCCGAGGCGAGGTTGTCGTTGATTACCCGCTGGATGCTCTCGTTCCCCGGCAGACCGGAAAGCGGGTTGGCGCCCTTCGCCAGGGTGAGGTTGATCTCGGTCATGGCGTTGATGAGGCGGTTGACATCAACGATGCCCTCATACCGCCCGTTCCGCGTGACGCACATGTTGTCGGCACGGAAGCCGGACTCCAGCGTCTGGATGACCAGCGCCGCATCCGTGATGGGGGTGTCGGCCTCGATGGTCAGCGCCACGGGGATCATCAGGTCCCTGATCTTTTTCGAGTGGTTGATGTGGAAGGCAAAGCCGTGCCTGCCGATGACGTGCTCCTCGAGAAACGTGGAGCGGTTGACGACCCCCGCCACATGGCCGCCGGCGACCACTGGCAGGACCCGCAGCTCCTTGTCCGTCTGGAAGCGCTTCAGGACCTGGTTCAGGTTGTCGCCGGGGTGCACCGGCGCGGTGGGTGTCGAGATGTCGCCGATGCATTCCGTGGCCATGGCGACGCTGGGCTTGCCGTCGTTGTCGTCGGGCGGCGCCTGCCGGGGCGGGATGGCCATGACGGGCGGGGAGGAGGCCGTCTCGACGGTGCTGTGGACCGCTCCGGCGGCACCAGCGCCGTTACGGATGAATTCCTCGAACAGCGCCGCCTCCAGCGGTTGCGAGAAGTAGAACCCCTGGGCCTCGTCGCACTTCCGTTCCCCCAGGAACGCCAGTTGTTCCCCGGATTCCACCCCCTCGGCGATGACCTTGAGGTTGAGCGAGTGGGCCATGGCGATGACGGCCGTGACGATGGCGGCGTCGTCCGGGTCCCGGGCGATGTCCATGACAAAGGAGCGGTCGATCTTGAGCACATCGATGGGGAGGTGCTTGAGGTACGACAGGGACGAATAGCCGGTACCGAAATCGTCCACCGAGATGCTCACCCCCAGTTCCTTGAGATGGAGCAGCTTGTAGACGATGTCGTCCGACTTGCTCATGACCACGCTTTCGGTCAGCTCCAGCTCCAGATGACAGGGGGAGAGGCCGGTCTCGTCCAGCACCGAGGTGACCATGGCGACAAAGCCGTTGTCGCGCACCTGCCGGGCCGAGATGTTCACCGACAGCCGCAGGGGGGGGAGGCCCTGCTCCTGCCAGGCGCGGCTCCGGCGGCAGGCGCTGCGCAGCACCCACTCCCCCAGTTTGATGATCATGCCGTTCTCCTCGGCCACCGGGATGAAGCGGTCGGGCGGGATCATGCCGATGCCGGGGCGGTTCCAGCGGACCAGCGCCTCCATGCCGGTAATCGTCCGGTCGGCGATGGCGAACTTGGGCTGGTAGCAGAGGAAGAACTCCCCCTGTTCGAGCCCGCGCAGCATGTTGGTCTCGATGCGGTGCCGCTCCAGGGCCTTGCTGTTCAGGGCAGGGGAGAAAAATTTGAACGCGTTGGGGCCCTGCTCGCGGGCCTGGTTCATGGCGATGTGCGCGTTCTGGAGCAGGATCTCCGCCGTCAGGCCGTCCGGCGGAAAACAGGCCACACCGATGGCGGCCGTCGTCATCACCCCTCCCTGCGCCATCAGCACCGGTTCGTCGAATGCGGCCCGCAGCTTGTTCAGCACCTGGTTGATGTCGTTCTCCGCAACCGCACTTCCCAGCACGATGGCGAATTCGTCCCTGCTGATGCGGGCCAGGGTGTCGCTCTGCCGCAGCACGGACCTGAGCCGCTCCGCCAGGGCCCGGGCCACGTCGCCGCTGCCGCCGTGGCCGAGGGCATCCACGATGCTCGTGAAGCCGGAGAGCCCGATGTAGATGACCGCTGTGCCGCGACGCTCCCGGTTGTCCAGGGCGATCGCCTGATTGAGACGATCCAGGAACAGGTTCTGGTTGGGCAGGGCGGTTTCGGCGTCGTAACAGGCGAGCTGCTGGATCTCTTCCCGTGCCCTGAGCAGCCGGGAGATGTTCCGCAGCCGGGTCTCGCGGCTGCAATACCGGATGAGGATGAACATCACCGCGCCGGTGGCCAGGATGAACAGGCTCCCCTTGAGCATCGCCAGGTAGCGGTAGTCCCGGAAGTCGTGCAGGAACATGGCCATCAGCGTGTCGGAAAGGAAGATCCAGGCCAATCCGACAGCGATATACAAACCGATGATCCTGACCGGCGACAGAACGAACGTACGTGATGAGACGTAATCTGTCATACTCACTCCAACCCTGTCCGTTTCACAACCGTAGGGATTCATGGCACACTCCGGGACAACGTGCTCGTTATACACCCATCCGGCACGTAAAAATGTGACAAGTGCGCAACGAGGAAGATTGTTTTCATAATCGCAACACAGTCATCACACAATGTTGCCGGACCGCCGCACGCATGTAACCTTCTTCTGTTTATATACGGTGCAAAAACAGCACAGGAGGCGGCATGAAACCCGTTACGGCTTCGCCCGGCCCGACACAAAAGGATATCCACCCCGTCATCGTCTCGGCGGCCACCATTGCCCATGGCTTCATGCGCTCCATGGCGATCAAGCCCTACCGGCCGAAGAACAGGCGGCGCGAATTCGCGCTAGTGGGGCGCTATCCCAACCTGCCGGCGGTGCGGTGCCAGGTGCTCCGCGAAAAGAGTGCCGGCGCCATGCCCACCATCGTGATCGGCGGCTTCGTGCCGGACGCCACCGAGACGGTGGAGTTCCAGCGCCCGCTGCTGCGCCGGTACGGCAGCATCTACTACCTCAACTACCCCCGCAACGGCTTTTCGGCCGAGGTATTCGCCGCCCAGCTGGCCGACCTGATCGACGATATCCACCGCACCGGCATGAAGCCGCTGATCATGACCGTCAGCTTCGGCTCGGGCATCCTGCTCCATTTCCTGAAAAACGCCCCGGAGACCATCCACGAGAAGATCCGCGGCCTGGTGCTGGCCAGCCCGGTGATCTGCACCGACGACCTGATCCGCCCGGCAGGGGAGAAGCGGGACGGCATCCGCTTCCTGGAGAGCAGCCTGCAGAAGATCATCACCGCCGACCCCCGGCGCCGGGACGACCTGGAAAAGCAGGTGGAGCGCTCGCGTCGCTGCTTCCAGGCGCTGTTCGCGGCCGGCGCCGAGAACCGGGTGCTGGGGAGCCGGCACCTGGCCATCCGCAGGAAGATCATGGACGTGCTGGCCCATACCTCGGCCATCGGCGGCTACGAGCGGGTCAAGGCGCTGCGCGAGATGGAGTTCCCCGCCGGCGAAGGCTCGCTCTTCTCCGGGCCGGTATTGGCGCTTTTGGCGGAGAACGAGCAGGATATCCTGGTTCCCACCTCGCCGACCCTGGCCCTGTTCGCCTCGGCCCAGCGGTACACCAACCTGTTCCCCCGCTGCACGGTGAAGAAGGTGATCACCAAGAACGCCGGCGACAGCGTGCCCCACGCCTCCCTGATCTTCCACCACGACGCCTACAATCCGTTGCTGCACAGCTGGTACGACAAGCTCACCCCGTTTCTGCAGATGGCGGTGTAGATGGGTATTACTGCCACCCTCGTACGGACCCGGCCCATCCAGGCCGCCATCAGAACCGCCGCCGCCCTGCGGGCCGAGCAGTTCCTGGCCCGGGACCCCCTCGCCAGCCAGCGACGGATCTTCTGCGACCTGGTGCGTCAGGCCCGCGACACCCGCTTCGGCCGGGACCACGGATTACACGATATTTCCCGCATGCCGGTCCGGGAGGCCATAGCCTGTTTCCAGCGCTGGGTGCCCATCAGGACCTACCAGGCGTTCTGGGACGAGTACTTCCAGGCCGGCCTGAGCATCGGCCCGGAGGGGGGCAAGCGGCTGCGCCTGGAGGACGCCACCTGGCCGGGGCAGGTGCGCATGTTCTGCGAGACCTCGGGCACCACGGCGCCGACCAAGTTCATCCCCTTTTCGGAGCAGATGTTCGCCGAGAACCGGCGGGCCGCCCTGGACATGATTGCCTGCTACCTGGCCGCCACGCCCGCGTCCCGCATCGCCGGGGGGAAGATCCTCTACATGTCCGGCTCCACCGAGCTGACCGACATGGGGGATGGGATCTGTTCCGGGGACATGAGCGCCATCACCCTGCGCCACGCCCCCGGTTACCTCACCCCGTTCGTGGAGCCCAAGCCAGGGGTCTCGGCCCTTCCCTGGGAGGAGAAGGTGCAGGCCATGGCCCGGCTGCTCCTGGCCGATCCCACCATCCGGGTCATCTCCGGGGTGCCCCCCTGGATACTGCTCCTGCTCAGGCGCTGCGTCGAGCTGGGGCAGAGGCCGCTGAACGAGCTGCTGCCCGGCCTGGAGCTGATCATCCACGGCGGCACCAGCATCAAGCCCTACTGGCAGGAATTCGGGGCGCTCTTCGGCGACGCTATGCCCCACTTCCTGGAGCTGCTCCCCTCGTCGGAGGCGTTCATGGCCTTCCAGCGCGCCGGCGAGGAGCGGATGCGGCTCACCCCCTATTACGGCGCCTTCTTCGAGTTCGTTCGTTTCGAGGATCTGGACGAGAACGGCCGGCCGGAGCCCTACGCGGAAACCGTGACGCTGGAAGAGGTGGAGGTGGGCCAACGCTACGCCGTGATCCTCAGCACCTGTTCGGGGCTGTGGCGCTACCACATCGGCGACACCATCCGTTTTACCTCGGTCAGCCCCCATTTCATCGAGTTCACCGGCAGGGACCGGTTCCTGGACAAGCTGGAGGAGAAGGTGACTCAGGCCGAGGTGGAGCGGGCGGTGAGCAACCTGAACAGCAGCGGTGAGTGGCGGGTGCGGGAGTTCATGGTGGGTGCCGACGTGGCGGCGAGGCGGCACGTGTGGGTGCTGGCCGTGCAAGGGGCGTTCAGGGACAGCGTGGCCGCCGGTAGTCTGCTGGACACCACCCTGCGCGAGCTGAATGCCGATTACGCCACCTTCCGGGTTCAGGGAAGGATCAACGCGCCGGAGGTGCTGCTGGCGCCGGAAGAGGCCATCTACGACTGGTCGAAGACGGTGCGGGGCAAGCTGGGTGGCCAGACCAAGATCCCCCACATCGACCCGACCCAGGATTCGTCCATGATCGCCAGCCTGCGGGAGTTTGCGGTCCGACAATAAATTACACAAATCAGACGGTCAGCTTGACATTTGCCGGTGCATTTGCTACCTCCGTTGGCACGGTTTGATGAGTCCCCATGCCTGCGGAGCGATGATGGGCACGTCTGGTTCGATAGCGGCAGCATAGTGATGAAGGCCCCGTATTCCTGTGACGGAATCCGGGGCCTTTTGCGTCCTGCGCCGGGCATGAAAGGCAACAGACCGACACACCTGTGAAGGAGAAACCGACTGTGAGCGAAATGAGCGATCTTCAGGAGCGGCTCGACCTGTCCGAGGCCAAGAACCGGCTCAACAACCTGGTGGCCATAACCGTGGCCATCATCTCGGTGTTCATGGCCATCACCAAGGTGAAGGACGACAACATCGTCCAGGCCATGCTCCAGGCCAAGTCAGACGCGGTGGATACCTGGAACGAATACCAGTCGAAAAAGCTCAAGCATCACATGGCCGAACTGGGGTTGAGCCAGGCCCAGGCCATGCAGCTGTTGGTGCGGGGGGAGGGGAGCGCGGCGCTGGCGCTCCAGCAGAAAGGGTACCAGGATACCATTGCCCGGTACCAGGTGGAGGAAGAGGCCCTGAAGAAAAAGGCCAAGGAGTTTGAGAAACAGTACGACGACCTGAACTTCCGGGATGACCAGTTCGACCTGTCCGACGCCACCCTCTCCATTGCCCTGGCCATGCTGGCCATCACGGCCCTGACCGGGAAGCGCAAGCTTCTGGCCCTGGCCTGGCTCTTCGCCGCCTTCGGGCTGCTCATGGGAGTGGCCGGGCTCATGGGGCTGCCGCTGCATCCGACCGCCCTGGTCAAGCTGCTGTCCTGACTTGAGATGGGGCAGGAAACTGCGGGGCCGCCATGCGTGCATGACGCATGGCGGCCCCTGAACTGCTCAGCTTCTTTCTACTGCGTTACCACCACGAACTCGTCCCGGCGGTTTTTGGCCCAGGCCGCCTCGTCATCCCCCTTGACAGCCGGTTTTTCCTTGCCATAGCTGATGGTGGAGAGCCGCTCGGCCTTCACCCCCAGGGTGACCAGGTACTGCTTGGCCGATGCGGCGCGGCGCTCGCCCAGGGCCATGTTGTATTCCGCCGAACCCCGGTCGTCGCAATTGCCCTCGATGCGGACCGTTGCCCCAGCGTTCTTTGCCAGCAGGTCGGCATTTTTCGCCAGGGTGCTGCGGGCGGCGTCGGACAGGGTGGCGGAATCGAAATCAAAGTAGATCTTGTCCAGCGCCGCCTGGAGTTGGGAGGCGGCGGAGGCCTTCTGGGCCTGCTGGACGGGTGCAGGTTCTGCGGCCTGGGTGGTCGCGGGCTTCGATTCCTGCGCGACGGTCGTTGCTGGGGCTTTCGGCTGCTCAGCGGGCTTTGTCGCCGCTGTGGGCGTCATCCCCTCATCCGTCTTTACGGCCTCGTGGGTGGCGCAACCAGCGGTCAGGGACAGGGCAAGAAAGCAGGCAGCAGCGACAGAAAACGGCATACGTTTTTGCATGGTTAGACTCTCCTTTGGATATGGGATTG
>DATBXI010000060.1:0-19397 GCA_036514355.1 Desulfuromonadaceae bacterium | reverse complement strand
ATGGTGGTTTCCTGGCCGCCGTGCTGGGTGGCGGTGCTGGCAAACACGCTCCCCACCTTCCCCACCAATGACCCCTCCATCCAGAGCCTGCCGGTCTGGTCGAGAAAATTGCGCATCTGGGCCGCCATGTTGCCGAAGCGGGTCGGCGTACCGAAGATGATGGCATCCGCCGCAACCAGGCCGTCCACCGTTGCTATGGGTATGTGGGCAAAGGCCTTGCGTGCGGCCGCGGCGCCGTATTGCTCCAGCACCGCTTCCGGGACCAGTTCCGGCACCTGCAGCAGTTCCACGCTGCAGCCATCGACACTGCGCACCCCCTCCGCCACCGCTTCGGCCATGGTGTAGATATGACCGTACATGCTGTAGAAGATGATCTGGACATGTGTTGCCATGGTTGCTCCTCCTTGGATCGATATGCATTAATTGTACGACACCGCGACGCAATGTAAAGCCACGCCCGAACAGCGATCGCTGCATCCACGACGTGCGGACTGGTGGGCGGATTTATTTTCGATTCGAACATGCCGATAAGATGTATGCGTGGAGGTGCCATGGAATTGTCTGGGCACGATGTGCAAACCCCATCTGGATTACTGGATCAAAGTGTGGCATGATATCTTCACGCTGACAATGGACGCCAAAGATCAAGGCCGCCTCATCGGACCGTGAGCGGGTTCATGAACACACCGGGAACCCACGGCACGCCAACATGGAGCTGACACCATGTATGACGATATGACAAAAGACGAATTGATTCGCCATCTGGAGCGGGCCAAGGGGAAACTGGGCACCTGTACCCTGCACAGCCCCACCTTGTGCCGTTGCATCTACGATGTCATACAGGCCGGCGTTGTTGTCCACGATCGGGATGCCGCCGTCATATTCTGCAACACCATGGCCCGGGAGATCCTCGGTGGCGACCCGGCTATGCGCGGCAAAGGTCTCGACGGCTCTGAATGGCGTTTCTTCGACGAGTCGGGGGTCAGGATCGCGACCAGCGATTATCCGGCCAACCGGGCCATTACCCAGCAAACACCGGTGGAGGGGATTGTCGTCAGATATCTCCGGCCCCAATCGGATGAGCCGCGCTGGCTCCGCATGAACGCCATACCCTTGATCGTGGACGCACAGGTGGAACAGGCGGTCGTTTCCTTCGTGGACATCACCGCGGAGATCACGGCAACCCTCAGGATGAAGGAAGGCGAAGAACGTCTGCGCGGTACATTGGCAGCGTACCGCGAAAGCGAGGAGTGCTTCCGCGCCATATTCGAGAACGCTGTGACCGGCATCGCCCTCTTGCTTCCCGGCGGCAAGATCGTCAATGCCAACGCCACAATAGAGAACATGCTGGGATACCCGGTGGACGAGCTCACATCCCTCCACCTGTGGGACATCTCGTTTCCGGAGGACTATGAGATCGACCGGGAGCTGCTGCTGGATGTCATCGAAGGCAGGCGACAGTTTTACCAGATCGAAAAGCGCTATGTATGTCAAAGCGGGGCACTGATCTGGGGGCTGCTGACGGCGTCGGCCGTGCGGGATGAATCCGGCGCCCCGCGCTTCATCGTCAACATGATCGAGGACATCTCGGCAAGCAAGTACGCCGAAGAGCAGCTGCACTACCTGAACACCCACGACTCCATGACCGGCCTGCGCAACCGCGCCTGGTTCGATGAAGAGTTCAATCGCCTGCACTATGGGATGCAATTCCCCGTAAGCATCATAACCATTGATCTGGACGGCCTGAAGCGGGTCAACGATACCCAGGGGCATGAGGCCGGCGACGCCCTGATCATCGGCGCGGCCACCATCCTGCGGGAGGCGTTCGGCGAGCAGGACATAGCGGCGCGGCTCGGCGGCGACGAGTTCGGCGTACTGCTTGCCGGGGCGGACGAAACGGCCGCTGCGGCCGTGGCGGAACGGATACGGGAATGCCAGGCCCGGTTCAACGAAACAAAGCGCAGTGTTCAGATACACTTTTCCATGGGCACCGCCACGGCGAATTCCAGCGGGAAGATCGCGGGCATCTGGAAGGCGGCAGACGAGCGCATGTATGCCGAGAAGGCGCAGCACAAGCGTTCGGGGGAAACCCATGCGGACGCCGAACTGGGAGCCCACCTGAACAACGCGTAGCTATTCCACCGTCAGCGCACCGTCCCGCACATCGACACGCAGCATCCCCCCCTCCGACACAGTGCCGGCAATGATGGCCCGCGCCACGCGGGTCTCCAGCTCGCGCTGCAGGTAGCGCTTGAGCGGCCGGGCGCCGTAGACCGGGTCGTAACCGGCCTGGGCGATGAATTGCATCGCCTCCTCCGATATATCCAGCATGATGTGCCGTTCCTTCAGGCGCTCCCGCAGCTGTCCCGCCAGCAGTGCGGCGATCCGCACCACTTCCTCCATTCTCAGCGGCTTGAACAGCACGATGTCGTCCACCCGGTTGAGGAACTCGGGGCGGAAACCGGCCTTGAGCTCCCGCATTACCGCTTCCTTGGCCTGCTCCGTGATCTCGCCGCCCGGGGTGATACCTTCCAGCAGGTGCGGAGCGCCGATGTTGGAGGTCATGATGACGACCGTGTTCTTGAAGCTGACCGTGTGCCCCTGGCTGTCGGTCACCCGGCCGTCGTCCAGGATCTGCAGCAGGATGTTGAACACGTCGGGATGGGCTTTTTCGATCTCGTCGAGCAGCAGCACGCTGTAGGGCTTGCGTCGAACCGCCTCGGTCAACTGCCCCCCCTCCTCGTACCCCACATAGCCCGGAGGGGCGCCGATCAGGCGCGACACGGCGAATTTCTCCATGTACTCGGACATGTCGATGCGCACCATGTTCTCCTCCGAGTCGAACAACGCCGCGGCCAGGGTGCGGGCCAGTTCGGTCTTGCCCACCCCGGTGGGGCCCAGGAAGATGAAGGAACCGATGGGCCTGCGCGGGTCCTTGATCCCGGAACGGGCCCTGAGCACGGCGTCCGCCACCAGTTGCACCGCTTCGTCCTGTCCCACCACCCGCTCATGCAGGATCGCCTCCAGGCGCAGCAACTTCTCCCGCTCCCCCTCCACCAGCCGGGTGACCGGTATTCCGGTCCAGCGGGCCACGATCTCGGCGATCTCGTCAGCGGTCACCTCCTCGCGCAACAGCTTCTGCTCCCCCTGCTTCGCGTTCAGGGCCGCTTCTTCGTTCCTGAGGGCGGTCTCCAGGCCCGGCAGTTCGGAGTACTTCAGCCGGGAGGCCTGCTCCAGGTTATAGGAGCGCTCGGCCTGTTCGATATCGCGGCGGGTCCGCTCGATCTGCTCCCGCAGCCCCTGGATGCGCTGGATGGCCACCTTCTCGGTGTCGTAACGGGCACGCATGGCAGTGGCCCGCTCACGGTCGGCGGCCAGCTCCCTGCGCAACGCCTCCAGCCGCTCGCGGCTGGCCGGGTCCTTCTCCTTCTTGAGGGCCGCCTCCTCGATCTCCAGCTGCATGACGCGGCGCGAGATGGCGTCCAGCTCCGCGGGGAGCGAGTCGATCTCGGTGCGCAGCATGGCGCAGGCTTCGTCCACCAGGTCGATGGCCTTGTCCGGCAGGAAGCGCTCGGTGATGTAACGGTTGGACAGAGTGGCAGCCGCCACCAGGGCATTGTCCTGGATCTTGACCCCGTGGTGCACCTCGAAGCGCTCCCGCAGCCCCCGCAGGATGGAGACCGTATCCTCCACCGTGGGCTGCTCCACCAGCACCGGCTGGAAGCGGCGCTCCAGGGCCGCGTCCTTCTCGATATTCTTGCGGTATTCGTCCAGGGTGGTGGCGCCGATGCAGTGCAGTTCGCCCCGGGCCAGCATGGGCTTGAGCATGTTGCCGGCGTCCATGGCCCCCTCGGCCTTGCCGGCCCCCACGATGGTGTGCAGCTCGTCGATGAACAGGATGACCCGCCCCTCGGCCTGCTTGATCTCGTTCAGCACCGCCTTCAGGCGCTCCTCGAACTCGCCCCGGTACTTGGCCCCGGCGATGAGCGCGCCCATGTCCAGCGCAAACACGGTCTTGTCCTTCAACCCCTCGGGCACGTCGCCCCGCACGATGCGCTGAGCCAGCCCCTCCACGATGGCGGTCTTGCCCACCCCCGGTTCTCCGATCAGCACTGGGTTGTTCTTGGTCTTGCGGGAGAGCACCCGGATCACCCGGCGCACCTCCTCGTCCCGGCCGATGACCGGATCCAGCTTGCCGCTCCGGGCCATCTTGACCAAGTCGCGGCCGTACTTCTCCAGCGCCTCGTAGCTGGCCTCCGGGTTGGCCGAGGTGACCCGCTGGTTGCCGCGCACGTCGGTCAGGGTCTTGAGGAACCGCTCCCGGTCCACGCCGGCCTGCTTGAGGATCCGCCCGGCCGGGGTCTTGTCGCCCTCGGCCACCAGGGCCATCAGCAGGTGCTCCACTGAGACGTACTCGTCCTTGAGCCGCTTGGCCTCGTTCTCGGCCGTTACCAGCAGGCGCGACAGGCGCTGGGAAACGTAGATCTTACCCGGCTCGGCGCCCGGCCCGGAAACGCGGGGCCTGCGGTCCAGTTCGGCCTCCACCTGATTCTTGAGCGCGCCGGGAACGATGTCCATGCGTGCCAGGAGGCGCGGCACCAGCCCCTCCTCCTGGTCCAGCAACGCCCACAGCAGGTGCTCGCCGTCCACCTCCACGTGGCCGTAGGCCACTGCCTTGTTCTGCGCCTCAGCGAAGGCATCCTGGGATTTCTGGGTCAGACGGTTGAAGTCCATGGCGGTACTCTTTTCGATCCGGTGAAATGGGTGCTGCTACCCATTAGGTAAGCACGGGGAGGGGTAATGTCAAGAAGGGAGGAGGTTAGGAGAGATCAGGAAGGGGAGGTCGAGGAGGCGTCACACTTCGATTCGGAACTCCGCGCCGTCCGCCACGTTGCGTGCGGTCAGCCTGCCGCGCATGTTGGTCTCGATGATGGTCTTGGCCATGAACAGTCCCACGCCTGTCCCCTTGTCCGGCCCTTTGGTGGTGAAGTACGGATCAAAGATCCGCTCCATGACATCCGCGGGTATGCCGCCGGCGTTGTCCGTGACGGTCACCACGGCCCGTCCGTTTTCCGCGCATGACGCCACTGTGATGCGCGGCTCCTGCACGCCGCGCTCCAGCAGAGCGTCCTGGGCGTTCAGGATGATGTTCAGCAGGGCCTGGGCATATTCGTTGGGATACCCGCTGATCGTCGGATTCCCCTCCATGCGCACGTCCAGGGTTATCCGCCGGGCCTTCAGGCTGTCCTTGACCAGTGTGACGGCGGCGCCGACCGACCGCCGGACATCGAAGGTGACCGCCTCCTTGTCGTTGCTGAAGAAGTTGCGGAAATCGTCTATGGTCTGGGACATGTGCTGGATCAGCCGCTTGGCGTCCTCGATGGATGTGTCGAGGAACTCCTTGCTGAACCTGCCCAGATCGTAAAACAGCCCCAGGCGCTGGATGTTGAGCGACAGGGTGTTGAGCGGCTGGCGCCACTGATGGGCAATGCAGCCGATCATCTCCCCCATGGCCGCCTGGCGGTTCTGGGTCAGCAGCATCCGGTCCTTCCTGCGCAGCTCCTCCACCGCAGCGTTCACGCACAGTTCCAGAGATCCGTTGAGCCGCTCCAGCTGGCGCCTGCTCTCCTGCAGCGCCTTTTCCGTCTCCTTGCTGGCGGAGATGTCGACGATGGTCACCAGGCATTCGTTCCCGGGCTCGCAGGGGGCGGCCTCAATACGCGCATGGAAGCGTCGCTTGTCCGTCGTCTGCAACAGGGTCTCGCAGGTACTGTTCCCCTCGTGCTTGAAAACGGCCTCGATGAAGGCGCTGAAGGCAGGAGTGTCGGGCCGGGAAACGAAGCGGAGAAAACTCCTCCCCATAAGCCGCGAGCGGCTCACCCCCAGCATGCCGGCACCGGTCAGGTTCACGCTCCGGATCGTCACGTCGCGGCCCAGTGTCATGTACCCCACCGGCGCGAAATCAAAGAGGTGGGAGTAGCGGGCCAGGGTCGCCTCCTGCGCGTCCCTGGTGTGCAGCAACTCTTCGTTCCGCATCTCCAGCTCGGCCTGCTTACCCTGCAGCTCGCGAAGCAGGCGCTGCATGTCCATCTCCGGCAGGGGGCGGTCCGTACCGGCCGTTTTCGACCGAGAGGGTGGGGTTTCCCCCCTGCCGCGCAACGCGGCGGACCGCAACGGTTTGTCCGGCTTCCGTTTCATATGCCGCCTTTCCTCCTCCGCGTGGTACTGCCGTGGTAGTTACGCCATGCAGACACCTTCACGGCCGGGCCTCCTGCCGTGATTGATATGGATTCGTGATTGAGCGATGACGCGGTGGAAGCCCGCAGGTAGGCTGGATGGCTTTCATTCCTGTGTCAAAAAGGCTTATAGCATTTTTTCGTTTGAACACAAGGGCGCAACCATGAAAATCTTTGAAAATGTGACCAAAACCGGATTGTCATCGGGGAGTTGAAGGAAAATTTGCCTGTGATTTGAAGCCAAATCCCCCCATTCCCCCGCTTTCGAGGGGAGAATAATGTTAAAAAAATCCCCGCGATCTCTGCCGGATCGCGGGGACAGGGGGTGGCATCCCGTAGAAATGCTATGCCCCTCTGGTGATCTCCTCCAGGTTGCCGGCTATGACCGTGGCCGTGGCGGCCTGTTCTTCCGAGGCGGTGGCGATCTGGGAGATGACGTTCTTGATGTCGTCGATGGACTGGACGATGTTGGCCAGGGACTCCTCCACCTGGTTGGAGAGCTTTTCGCTGGCCTCGGCCTCTGTCTTGCCCTTCTCGATGGATTCCACCGCCAACTGGGTTTCGCCTTGGATCTCACCCACCATGGAACGGATCTGCTTGGTGGAGGACACGGTACGCTCCGCCAGCCGCCGCACCTCGTCGGCCACCACGGCAAAGCCCCGTCCCTGCTCACCGGCCCGGGCCGCCTCGATGGCCGCATTGAGGGCCAGCAGGTTGGTCTGGTCGGCGATCTCGTTGATGACGTTGACGATCTCGCTGATCTTCTCCGATTTTGCCCCCAGGTTGCCCACGATGACGGCAGAGCTGCGAACGATCTCCGCCACCTTCTGCATTTCGCGCACCGCCTGGGTGACGATCTTCTGCCCCTCATAGGCGTTGCCCGCCACCTGGGCGGCCGAGTCCGAGGCGTTGGTGGTATTGCGTGCCACCTCGTTGACGGTCATGCTCATCTCTTCCATGGCCGTGGCGATCTGCTCCACCCGCGTTTCCAGGTAGTTCTTGCGCTCGATCTCCCGATGCTGGTTCTCCTTCACCGCCTTCTCGGCGGAGATGTCGCTCCAGCAGGCCATGAAGCAGATGACCTTGGAGGCGTCCGTACTGTCCCAGACGGGATAGGCGGTGGTACGCAGGGTGACTCCGCCGATGGGGATCTCGGCGGTATGGGGCATATCCGCACGGGGATTGCCGAAGATGCGCCTGATCCGGGCCGGATCCTTGTGAAACTGGTGGATGGAGTTGCCAAAGGCATTGGCCACATCGGCCCCCCGCAGGCCGGCGTTGAGCTCTCCGCGGTGCCGGCTGAGCAGTTCCTTGGCGCGCCGGTTCTGGTAGAAGATCCGGTTCTCCTGCGTGGTGTCGCAGAGCATGACGATGTTGTCCACGTTGTCGAGCATCTGCTCCAGCTTGGCGATCTCAGCCTTCTTTTCTTCCAGTTCCCGCCGGTCAGCGCCCCCGAAAAGTCCCATTTTGTACGCTCTCCTTTATCCGAATGGTTATGTCTCTGAATGGGGCGCACTATACCCTAATGCCGGCAATTTGTAACTCGGTAATCTTCAGCACAAACTCCATGGAATTATTTTCAGCCGGACCCGGCTTGACGGCCGGGAAATGGAGCGGTATAAATAGAAAATATTTTCATTTGAACGGCGGTCAGGGCATGGAACAGGAACAGAGTTCGGCGATCCTCAAAGGGCTGCGGCTCAAGGTGACCCCGCAGCGGCTGGAGGTGATGCGTTGTCTCGGCGAAGAGCGGGCATATCTCTCCGCTGAGGAGATCTGGCATCGGGTCAGGCCCGGTCTCGGCAGCATCGGGCTCCCCACGGTGTACCGCATCCTTGACGAACTGGCGGCGGCCCAGGTCGTGAGCCGCATCTTCCGGGCCGACCGGAGGCAGTACTATTTTCTCTGCACCAATCGGGCGCATCATCACCACTTCGTGTGCGATGCGTGCCGCCGCGTGGAGGACATGGACCTGTGCGGCCTGGATGACGTGACCCGTGAGATTGCGCGACGTTCCGGCGGGCGCGCGCTGTCCCATATTCTCCAGGTCAACGGCCTGTGCGCCGAGTGCAGCAGGCAGGACCGGGATGTGCAGCCGTGAAACGGGTGCAGAAGGAAGCGGCATGATGCAGGAGATAATCAGGACAGAGGGCCTTGCGTGCAGTTACCGGGCCGGCCGGGTGCTGGAAGACATCTCCATAACCGTGGAGGCAGGGGATTATGTGGGGATCGTCGGCCCCAACGGTTCCGGCAAGAGTACCCTGGTGCAGGCCCTGCTCGGCCTGTGCGCCATCAGCAGCGGAACCGCCTCCCTGTTCGGCGTCCCCTGCGGCCGCTTCACCCAGTGGCGGAGGATCGGCTACCTGCCCCAGAACCTGCGGCTGTTGAATCCCGTATTTCCGGCCACCGTGGCCGAGGCGGTCGGGCTGGGGCTGTTGTCGCGGAAACGCTTTCCCCGCCGCCTGACTCGCGCCGACCGGGAGAAAGTAGGCGCCACCCTGGAGAGTCTGGGCATAGACGACCTGGGGAACAAACAGATCGGCGAACTGTCCGGCGGCCAGCAGCAACGCGCCCTGCTGGCCCGGGCCCTGGTGAACGATCCCGAGTTGCTGATCCTGGACGAACCCACGGCCGCTCTGGACCCGGAGACCCGGGAGCGCTTCTATAACCTGATCGCGGAGGCGAACCGCTCACGGGGGGTGACCGTGCTGCTGGTGACCCACGATGCGGGCGCCATCGGCCAGCATGCCACCAAGATGCTCTACCTGGACAAGCGGGTCATCTTCTACGGCGGTTTCGACGAGTTCTGCCGTTCGGACGACATGTCCACCATCTTCGGGCAACATTCACAGCACCTGATGTGCCACCGGCATTGATACCATCAGAAGCAATGCCTTCGGAATTCCATTCCCCCTCCCCTTGTGGGAGGGGGCGAGGGGGAGGGGTAGCGTAACCGGTGCCTGCATCCCCCCCACCCTGACCCTCCCCCACAAGGGGGGAGGGAAATTAAAGAAAGCTCGACAGAACCTATGAATCTCCTGGAAATCCTCACATACGGCTTCATCCAGCGGGCGCTGGTGGCGGGAACCCTGATCTCCGTGCTCTGTTCGGTTTTGGGGGTGTTCCTGGTGCTCAGGCGCATGTCCCTGATCGGCGACGGCCTGGCCCATGTCACCTTCGGCAGCGCCGCCATCGCCCTGGCCCTCAGGCTCTATTCGGCCGCATCGCTGCTGGTAACGCTGCCGCTGGTGCTGCTGGCATCCCTGGGCATGCTCAAGCTGACGGAGCGGACTCGGCTCAGCGGTGATGCGGCCATCGGCATCGTCTCTGCCCTGGGGATTTCGGCCGGCATCATCCTGGCCAGCGCTGGCGGGGGGTACAACGTGGATCTCCTGAGTTACCTCTTCGGCAACATCCTTTCCATCACCCGGGAGGAGGTCGCCATCGCCGCCGGGCTCTTCTGCGTGGTGCTTACGCTCCTGTCGCTCTTCTTCAACGAACTCCTGGCCATCACCTTCAGCGAGGAACTGGCCAGGGTCTCGGGTCTTCGCACCAACGTCATCAATGCCGTGCTGGTACTCCTGACCGCCCTGTCGGTCGTCCTGGCCATGAAACTTGTGGGGATCATGCTGATCTCGTCCCTGCTGATCCTGCCGGCCGCCTCGGCCCTGCAACTGGCCCGCAGTTTCCGGGGCTGCGTCTCTCTGGCGGCTCTCCAGGGGGGCTGTTCGGTCGTGGCCGGCATCTTCGTATCATTCGCCACCAACCTCCCCACCAGCGCCACTGTGGTGGTGATCAATCTGGCGCTCTTCGGCGCGGCATGCCTGGCCCGGCGCCTCCTCTCCCCTCCCGGCAGCAACTAGACGCTGATGTCTTAACTCCTTGATGTTACTGATGCCCCTGGCCTGAAACCACCGATTCTTCAGCCGCGGGCAGAGCAGGCGGCGCTGCGGTGGCGGCGATGAAAGCCAGGGGATTCACCGGAGTCTGCCCGATGGAGATGCCGAAATGCAGGTGCGGGCCGGTGGCACGGCCGGTGGCGCCGCACAGGCCAATCACGTCGCCGCGCCGGACCGGTTGTCCCGTGGTGACGCGAATGGCGGAAAGATGGTTGTAGCTGCTGGAAAGCAGATCGCCGTGGTTGATGACCACGACCCGGCCGTTCAGGTAATAATCGCCGGTCAGCGCCACGGTCCCATCCTGGGTGGCCCTGACCGGGTCGCCGCTGGCGCAGCGCAGGTCCACCCCGTAATGGCGCGTGGGCGGCTTGCCGTTAATGCTGCGCCGCGCGCCAAAGGGGGCCTTCACAACTCCCTTTACCGGCAACAGGAAGGGTTCAGTCAGCGGTACCGGCTCTCCCCGCCGGTTCAGGGCGCTTCGCAGCAGGGCCTGTTCCTGTCTGACCCGCTTCAGGACCGGCTTGGTGAAGGTAAGGAACGCTTCGGGCAACGAGAACCGCTCAAGCGGAAATGTCCCCGATGTCACGTTAAACTGGATATCAACCACGCCGGTCGAGCCGCCCGCGTCCCCGTACGTGAGCCGGTCCGCGTACCGCCCCGGCTTTGCGTCCATGGGCACGGCGACCAGGGCATAGCAGGCGGCATCGCTGCAGAGCAGGGAGGTGCGGAACGGGCCGGTCATGTTCACCCCCTGCGCTCCGGCTGCACCGGCCAGGGGAATGAACAGCGCCTGCCCCTGGACCGCCCGGTAGGGGACGCCGGGGTCCCCCCCGGCCCGGAGCGGGAGTGTCAGCAGCGCCAGGAAGGCGATCACCGCCGGCAGGTGCGACCTATGGAAGATCATGGGAAGAGTTCTGCTGAGCGGAAGGGGGTGCCTGCCCGGTCCTTGGCCGAGACGGACGGTTCTCCCGTCCGGGGCCATTCTATTGCCAGGTCCGGGTCGTTCCAGGCGATGCAGCGCTCGTATTCCGGCGCCCAGAAATCGGTGGTCAGGTAAAGGAATTCGGCATAATCGGACGTGACGCAGAACCCGTGGGCAAACCCCGGCGGCACCCACATCTGGCGCTTGTTTTCGGCCGACAGGCGGGTCCCGAACCACTGGCCGAAGAAGGGGGAACTAGCCCGGATGTCCACGGCCACGTCAAAGACCTCGCCGCTGACGACCCGGACCAGCTTGCCCTGGGGGTGCTGGATCTGATAGTGCAGGCCGCGCAGCACGCCGGCCGCTGAACGGGAATGGTTGTGCTGGACAAAACGGCCATCCAGGCCGGTCAGTTCGCGCCAGGTCCGCTCGTTGAAACTCTCGAAGAAAAAGCCCCGCTCATCGCCGAACACCGTGGGTTCGATGATGAGGACATCGGGGATGGGGGAAGGAATGATGGTCATGGCTACCTCTGGGCTGAAGAATTCGTCCATTTCTAGCAAATAAGCCGCGAACCTCGCAAGCAGATACTTTTTCATGAAGAAATTTTCCCGGAGTGGATTTTTTTGAAAAAGTGGGTATGATTGTCGCCATGATAACTTCATCGCTTCTAAACAACGGTGTCCGGGTCATTACCCAGCGTGTCGAGCACATGCATACCGTCTCCATCGGCATCTGGGTGGCCAACGGCACGCGGCACGAATCCCCGGAACTCAACGGCATCGCCCATTTCATCGAACACCTGCTCTTCAAGGGTACCAGGCGCCGCACCGCCCGGCAGATATCCCTGGAGATCGATTCCATGGGGGGCATCCTGAATGCCTTCACCGGCCACGAGTACGTCTGCTACTACGCCAAGGTGCTGGCAAAGTTCCTGCCGCGGGTGACGGACCTGCTGACGGACATTTTCCTGCATTCCACCTTCCCGGCCGACGAGATCGAGCGGGAGCGCAAGGTCATCCTGCAGGAGATCAAGATGCGGGACGATACCCCCGAGGAGTGCATCCACGACCGCTACCACCAGAACTTCTGGAGCGGCCATCCCCTGGGCTACTCCATCCTGGGCTCCGAGGAGACCATCGGGGCGCTCTCCCGCGAGGAGATCATCGACTACAAGCAGAGCCGCTACCATCCCGAGGAGATCATCATCTCCGCCGCCGGCAATGTCCGGCACGAGGAGCTGGTGGTGCTGATGGAGAACGCCTTCTCGGCCGTGACATCCAGCTGGACCCCGCGCCGGCATGACCAGGCCCTTGCACACCCTGCCGGACAGAGGATCAACCTGAGCGAGCGGGACCTGGAGCAGACCCTGATCTGCCTGGGAACCCGCGCCCTGCCCCAGGACCATCCCGACCGCTACGCCCTGTTCCTGCTCAACACCATGCTGGGAGGAGGCATGAGCTCCCGCCTGTTCCAGGAGGTGCGGGAGAAAAAGGGGCTGGCCTACTCGGTCTACTCCTATGTCATCTCCCATGCCGATGCCGGTTCCCTGGTGGTGTACGCCGGCACCGAGCCGCAGCACTGCCGGGAACTGCTCGACATCGCGCTGGTCGAGATGCGGCGGATCAAGCAGGAAGCGGTGCCCCAGGACGAACTGGATTCCGCCCGCGAGCAGCTCAAGGGGAAGATCCTCATGTCGCTGGAGAGCAGCGACAGCCTCATGACCCGCCTGGCCAAGAACGAGATCTACCTGCGCCGCAACCAGCCGGTGGACGAGATCCTGGCCGGCTTCGACGCCGTAACCGTGGAGGATGTCCTGAGGTTGGCCGGTGAATTGTTCGACGGCACCTGCCTGAACCTGGAGGTGATGGGCAGGACCGGCGGCCTGGGGCTGGAGGCGGGGAGCCTGGTGCTGTAGCCGCCTTACTTGCTTTCCGCCAAACCGTTGCGATTCAGCAAGCCCTCCCAGCGAGGGCTTTTCTTTCCGCGCCGTTTTATGGTACGGTGCCGCAACATTTAGTTTAGCCAGAAAAAGCATTTGCCACAGAGGACACAGAGTTCACAGAGAGAAATCAGATCGTTTTTACAGCCTTACTTACAATAAAACTGATTTCTTTGTGTTCTTTGTGCCTTTGTGTGAGGCACATGCTTTTTTGGATTGAAAGGCCCTTGAATGAAACGCGAAGGCATGATCATGATCATCTCCGCCCCCTCCGGGGCGGGCAAGACCACCCTCTGCCGCGAACTGATGAAGCGGTTCCCGACCATGCGGGAATCCATCAGCTACACCACCCGCCAGCCGCGTAACGGCGAGGTGCATGGCCGGGACTACTTCTTCGTCTCGCCCGACGAGTTCCAGCAGATGATCGCGGAGGACGCCTTTGCCGAATGGGCCGAGGTCCACGGCAACCTGTACGGCACGGCCCTCGCAACCCTGGAAGAAGCCCGCAGGAACGGCATCGACCTGGTGCTGGACATCGATTGCCAGGGGGCGCGCCGGCTCAAGGAGCAACTGGACGGGGGCAGCTTCATCTTCATCCTCCCCCCGGACATGACCGAACTGCGCCGGCGCCTGGAAACCCGCTCCTCCGACGCGCCGGAGGTGATCGAGCGCCGCATCAAACGGGCCGCCGAGGAGATCCGGGAGGTTCGCTGGTACGATTACATCATCATCAACGACAAGTTCGAGCACGCCTTCGAGGAGTTGTGCGCCATCGTCGTCACCCATGGCCTTCGCACCTCACGCATGCTGGAACAGGTTGCGAAATTGTTTGATATTTGAACGGAAATGGAGTAAAAATACCGCTCCATTCACAGTGCAGCAGGAAGGAGTACAATTATGGCACGGGTAACGGTAGAAGATTGTCTCGACAAGGTTGAAAACCGGTTCCTCCTCGTCATGCTGGCGTCCAAGCGGGTCAAGCAGCTCTACAAGGGCGCAAAACCGTTGATTGATCCCAAGAACAACCGCCTGGTGGTCACCTCCCTGCGGGAGATCGCGGCGGGCAAGGTCAGCTACGAGGTCGGCAGGAAGCAGCGCGCCCACTAACCGCCACTCAGGGTGAAATCGCGATGATGCGCGGCTTCACCCTTTTTTTGTCCTGCCTCTGCACGTCCACACCAGTTCCTTCAGGCGACCGATAACGTATGATCAGGATCAACGACATCCTCGACAAGGTGGCGGCGTACAACCCGGCAGCGGATCTGAACCTCATCCGCAAGGCCTACGTCTACTGCGCCAAGGTGCACCAGGGGCAGACCCGCCTGTCGGGGGAGCCGTACATCATCCACCCCATGGAGGTGGCCGGCCTGCTGGCCGATCTCAAGCTGGACGTCCCCAGCATCATCACCGGCTTCCTGCACGACACCATCGAGGACACCCTGGCCACCTCCGAGGAACTGACCGAGAACTTCGGCGAAGAGGTGGCGGAGTTGGTGGACGGCGTCACCAAGATCAGCAAGATCCACTTCAAGACCAAGCAGGAGAGCCAAGCCGAGAACTTCCGCAAGATGCTCCTGGCCATGGCCAACGACATCCGCGTCATCCTGGTCAAGCTCACCGACCGCCTGCACAACATGCGCACCCTGGAGTTCCAGCCCGAGCCCAAGCAGCGCAGCATCGCCCGGGAGACCATGGACATCTACGCCCCCATCGCCAACCGGCTGGGTATCTCCTGGGTCAAGGTGGAGCTGGAGGACCTCTCCCTGCGCTACCTCATGCCCGAAGTGTACTTCGACCTGGCGCGCAAGGTTTCCCTCAAGAAGCAGGAGCGGGAGGCGTACGTGGAGGAGGCCAAGGCGATCATCAGCGAGAAGCTGGCCTTCCACGGCATCCACGGCGAAGTCTCGGGCCGCAGCAAGCATCTCTATTCCATCTACCGCAAGATGGAGAAGCGCAACGTGGAGTTCGAGGAGATCTACGACCTCATCGCCATCCGCATCCTGGTGGACGACGTGCGGGAGTGCTATGAGGTGCTGGGGGTGATCCACTCGGCCTGGAAACCGATTCCGGGGCGTTTCAAGGACTACATCGCCATGCCCAAGGGGAACATGTACCAGTCGCTGCACACGACGGTCATCGGCCCCCACGGCGACCGGATGGAGGTGCAGATCCGCACCCACGAGATGCACCGGGTGGCCGACGCGGGCATCGCGGCGCACTGGAAATACAAGGAGGGCAAGGGGTACGACGAGAAGGACGTCAAGCGCTTTGCCTGGCTGCGCCAGCTTCTGGAGTGGCAGCAGGAGTTGCAGGACTCCAAGGAGTTCATGGACTCGGTCAAGGTGGAGCTGTTCCCGGAGGAGGTGTACGTCTTCACCCCCAAGGGGGACGTGAAGGGCTTCCCCAAGGGCTCTACCCCCATCGACTTCGCCTATGCCGTGCATACGGACGTGGGACACCGCTGCGTGGGAGCCAAGGTCAACGGCAAGCTGGTGCCGCTCAAGTACGAGCTGAAGAACGGCGACATCATCGAGGTCATCACCTCGCCCCACCACACCCCCAGCAAGGACTGGCTCAAGATCGTCCACAGTTCCCGGGCCCGCAACAAGATCCGCAACTGGATCAAGACCGAGGAGCGCAAGCGGAGTCTGGTGCTGGGCCGGGAATTGTGCGAGAAGGACTTCCGCAAATACTCCGTTAATCTGCAGAAGATCCAGAAGAGCGGCGACTTCAAGCGGATCGCCACCGAGTTCGGCTATGCCGGCGACGACGACCTGCTGGTGGCGGTGGGGTACGGCAAGATATCCACCGCACAGATCATCGGCAAGCTGCTGCCTGGCGAAAAGGTGCACGAACGGGCCGAGCGCAAGGAGTCGCGGCTCACGTCGGTCATCAACAAGCTCAAGGGCAGGTCCTCCAGCGCCGTGGAGATCAGCGGGGTCGACGACGTGCTGGTGCGCTTCGGCAAGTGCTGCAACCCGGTGCCGGGGGACGAGATCATCGGCTTCATCACCAGGGGCAAGGGGGTCACCGTCCATACCGCCGACTGCCAGTTTGCCCTGGAAGGGGACCCGGAGCGGCGCATCGACGTCACCTGGAACAAGGTCAAGACTGCGGTCCTGCCGGTCAAGATCCGGATCATCTGCCACGACGTCAAGGGGATCCTGGCGGGCATCACCACGGCCATCACCAACAGCGAGGCCAACATCTCCAGCGCCCACATCCAGAGCACCATCGACAAGCGAGGCGAAAACACCTTTGAGGTGAATGTCGTCGATCTGGCGCACCTGCAGAAGGTGATGAACGCCGTCATGAAGGTCAAAGGGGTAATCAAAGTGGAAAGGATCAAACAATGAAAATTGACGTGATTTCGACCGACAAGGCCCCGGCCGCCATTGGTCCTTACTCCCAGGCGGTGCGGGCGGGTGAGTTGCTCTTCTGCTCGGGGCAGATCCCCCTGGATCCGGCGACAGGGGAAATGGTGGCTGGGGATGTGACGCTGCAGACGGAACGGGTGATGGCCAACATCGCTGCAGTCCTGGCCGCCGCAGGCACCACCTTTGACAACGTGGTCAAGACCACCATCTTCCTGACCGATATGGGGGACTTTGCCGCTGTGAACGAAATTTACGGCCGCAGTTTCGGCAGCCACAAACCGGCCCGCTCCACCGTAGCGGTCAGGGATCTCCCCAGGGGGGCGCTGGTGGAGATAGAGGTTATCGCGAAGGTTTAATGCGGTTCGAGGTTCTATGTTCGAAGTTCGAGGTTGAAAAGTTGAAACGCAAAAAGCCGCGGGCGCTTACGCGCCGCGGCTTGAAAACCTCGAACCCAGAACTTCGAACCTGGAACCGCCTTACAGCGCCTTGGTGACGTGACCGGAACGGATGCAGCGGGTACAGGCCTTCACGGTCCTGACGCTGCCGTTCGTGACAGCCTTCACCTTCTGCAGGTTGGGGTACCAGACGGTACGGGTCTTATTATTGGCATGGCTCACGTTGTTGCCGAAGCTGGGGCCTTTACCGCAGATTTCGCATTTCCTGGACATATCACTCTTCCTCCGTTGATTACTGAAAAAAAATTTTTAGCAGATTTGTACTATGGATGCAAGGGAAAAATAAGGGATCAAAGATGAATATCGTCAAAGCCTTCATAACACTGCTGATCATGGCGCTGCTCGCCATTGCCATACTGTTCATCGATTTTACCTACAAGACCTTCTCCTACCGCCCCCGCGAAGTACGGGCGGATGCCATCGTCGTGCTGGCCGGCGGCAAAGGCAGGGTGGAGGAAGGGGTGCGGCTCTACCGGGAACGCAAGGCCACGTGGCTGTTCTTCATCGGCGTCGATCCTTCGGTACGCCGGGCCGACCTGTACCAGGCCCGCCCCGGCGACCCGACGCCGGACGGCGTCATCCTGGAGAAGGCATCCCGCAACACCCTGGAGAACGCCATCTACGGCCGCGACGTCATCATGAGGAAGGAGGTCCGCTCCATTCTGCTGATCACCTCGCGCTACCACATGAAGCGGGCCTCGATCCTGCTGCGCAACGCCCTGCCCAAGGACGTGGCCATCTACGCCTATCCCGTGGACTCCCGCAACCTGAAGGAGGAGTGGTGGAACCACGGCGGCAGTTTTCATCTGCTGTTCACCGAATTTTACAAGTACTGCATGTTCCGCTCCTTTTTCCTTCTGGCACCGGGCGAACTGCGGGAAGGGGTCCTGCAGCAGCCGGCCGGCGGTTGAGGCGCTTCCCTAATCTCCCGATATCTGCTACATTGCCGAAACAGTCTCACATGGAAAGGAAACACCCGATGCGTTACATCAGCACCCGCGGCGGCATCCAGCCGATCCCCTTCAAGGATGCGGTCATGATGGGCCTTGCCACCGACGGCGGCCTGCTCCTGCCCGAAGCCTACCCCCAGATTTCCCGCGAGGATCTGGCCGCCTGGCGCACCCTCTCCTACCCCCAGCTGGCCTTCCAGGTCATCTCCCGCTTCGTGGACGACATACCGGCGCAGGACCTGCGGGGCATCATCGAGCGTTCCTATGCCACCTTTGACCACGCCGAGGTGACGCCGCTGGTGCACAAGGACGGGGTCTGGATACTGGAGTTGTTTCACGGCGTGACCCTGGCCTTCAAGGACGTGGCACTGCAATTCCTGGGTAACGTCTTCGAGCACATCCTTGCGGAACGTAACGAGCGGCTCAACATCGTGGGCGCCACCTCGGGCGACACCGGCAGCGCCGCCATCCACGGCGTCCGCGGCAAGAAGGGGATCAACATCTTCATCCTGCATCCCCACGGCAAGACCTCACCGGTGCAGGCACTGCAGATGACCACCGTCACCGACGCCAATGTCCACAACATCGCCATCCGCGGCACCTTCGACGACTGCCAGGACATGGTCAAGGCGCTCTTCAACGACCTGGAGTTCAAGGAGAAGTACTCCCTGGGCGCGGTCAACTCCATTAACTGGGCCCGGGTGCTGGCCCAGGTGGTCTACTACGTGTACGCCTGGCTGCGGGTGACCGAACGCAGCGAACAGCCGGTAAGCTTCTCCGTTCCCACCGGCAACTTCGGCGACATCTTTGCCGGCTACGTGGCCAAGCGCATGGGGCTTCCCATCGAAAAGCTGCTCCTGGCAACCAACGAGAACAACATCCTGACCCGCTTCATCAACCACGGCGACTACTCCCTGACCGAGGTGGTCGCCACCGTATCCCCTTCCATGGACATCCAGGTGGCCTCCAACTTCGAGCGCTACCTGTTCCACCTGTACGCAGATGATCCGGCGCGGGTACGGGCCGCCTTTGCAGAGCTCCGTGAAACGGGGAGGATCAGCTTCTCCGACGCAGAGATGGCGCAGGTGCGGCAGGAGTTCTGCTCCGCATCGGTCAACCAGGCCCTTACCCTGGAGACCATCGGCAGCTTCCACCGGGATACCGGCTACCTGCTCGACCCACACACCGCAGTGGGCGTCCGGGCGGCCTTGGATCTGCTCCCCTCCACCTCGGCCCGCATCTGCCTGGCCACGGCCCACCCGGCCAAGTTCGGCGATGCCGTGGAGCAGGCCACCGGCGCGCCGGCACCGGTCCCGCCGACCATTGCCGCCCTGGAAGGGATGCCGACCCGCTGCCAGGTGATGGATGCGGACCTGGAGCAGGTCAGGACGTTCATCGTGGCGAACATTGCATAGCGGCGGGCCCAATTAACAGTTGACAAAAGAGTCTTCTTTTGACAAATATACAACCCCGTTGCGGGAATAACTCAGTGGTAGAGTGTCAGCTTCCCAAGCTGAAGGTCGCGGGTTCGAATCCCGTTTCCCGCTCCAAGTAACTACATAGAATTGCTTGCGATTCTTGACGATTTACCCCGACTTTCACTAAAACTTTCACCA
>DATBXI010000059.1:0-5130 GCA_036514355.1 Desulfuromonadaceae bacterium | reverse complement strand
CCTGCTGACATCTGCCCACGCGGACACATCCCTCTTGGCTGCGGAGATCAAGGCCTGTTTTGAAGCGCCTTTTCTGGTGTTCGGCCAGGAGTTCTTCATCGGTGCGAGTATCGGCATTGCCCTGTTTCCCCATGACGGACAGTCTTTTGAAACCCTCGTTCGGAATGCCGAAATTGCGGGATCGGCGGCAAAGGCACTGGGCAGGAATCGGCACCTGTTCTACTCGGCCGACCTGAGTCACCGGCTCAAGGAGCGCATGAAGCTGGAAACGCAGCTGCGGCATGCCCTTGAACGCGACGAGTATGTCCTCCATTATCAGCCCAAGGTCGATGCGAAGAGCCTCAGGGTTGTGGGGATGGAATCCCTGCTTCGCTGGCGGCCCGCCGAAGGTACGGGGCTTGTTTCGCCCGCATCGTTCATACCGATTCTGGAAGAGACGGGAATGATCGTCCCGGTTGGAGAATGGATACTCTACACCGCCTGCAGCCAGTATGTGGCATGGCGATCCGCAGGGATGTCCGCTCTCAGGCTTTCGGTCAACGTGTCGGCGTGCCAGTTCAATTCCGGAATGCTTGTCGATACCGTGGCACGGATTCTCGAACGGACCGGCATGGATCCCTCATGCCTTTGCCTGGAGCTGACGGAAAGCATCGTCATGGGTGACATGCAGCAAACGCTCGACACGCTTGGGACGCTGGCGAACATGGGAGTAAAGCTGTCGCTGGATGATTTCGGCACCGGCTTCTCGTCGCTGGCATACCTCCGGAAAATGCCGCTGCACGAGTTGAAGATAGACCAATCCTTTGTCATGAACCTGCCCGACGACGGCAACGCGGTCGCCATCACGGAATCCATCATTGCCATGGCCCACAGCCTGCGTCTGACGATTGTCGCGGAGGGGGTCGAAACCAAGGAGCAGCTGGATTTTCTCGCTGCGCGGCAGTGCCAGGAGATCCAGGGATTCTATGCCAGCAAGCCATTGGAGGGGGATGATTTTCTCGAATGCGTGTCCCGTGCGGAACCTTTGCGGCGACAGTAACCACCATCCCGTTGATCGGGGCGAGCGGAAATTTTAATCTACCACGCGCAATTATCCCTTGACAGGGGTTCAGCTGTTTTTTTCATCAATGTAACCTTCCCGACGAAATTTCCGGAACTTGAAACGCTTCCATCCATGGATTATCAACAAATCTTGTGGAAAACCTCGCCCCCCACGTTGCCGATCTCCGGCGCCGCTATTTCACCTCCAGATCCATGAAGAAGTCCGGGCCGATGCAGACGACAAAGGAATAGACCGCCAAACCGATCCATATGCCGAGTGATTCCATGGTATCCTCCTTAACCTGCCAGATTGACACTCTGCTCTCAATCCTATCCCCAACATGTTTCAATGAACTGACATTCACGTAATAGTTTGACGAAATCCAGCGTTGCGTCCGCCAGTCATTGTGTGTGAATTTTTTAATGATTAATTTTCAAAACTGCTGTATAGTGATTGACATGAGTTCCCGGCTCCGGGTGGCGCCAGCATGGACCCTCGCAATTCAGTCCGGGATAACGGAAGACTCAATGGTCACTGCGGTCACTACACTACCCGGGTGCTCCCCATGAACAGCGATGCCTATCATCTGGTAACCGTCACTGACGGCAGGTCCGACAGCGCCGCCATCATCGAGGTATTTTCGGACATGGCGGAAGGACGGCTGACGAACGATCTCAGGCTGCTCAACTATTATAACGAAGTGCCGGTGAGCTTTGGCACGACCATAACCCGGGTGGACAGGGACCGCATCGAGGTGATAGTCCATGAGCACCAGGCCTTGATCATCGACCATGCCAGGGGCACCCTTATCACGAGCAAGCACTTTCATAACGGGCTATTGGGAGTGCATTGCCGAGCCTCAAGGGTCCACGTGACCCAACGCACCGCAATCCTGTACAATTTCGCCTATGCGATGATCCGGGCGGAGCGGAGGGAGGTAGTTCGGGTCAGGGTAAACGAGATGCGGCCGGTGAAATTTTCCTACGACAACGCCGCCATTGAAGGGGCCATGGTGGATATCTCGGGGAACGGCATGGCCATCCGCACCGGCCCCATCCCGACCATGGAATCATGCCAAACAGGGATATTGTCATTCACGCTCGGCGACACCCCCCTGGAATTGCCCGCTTCGCTCATCAGATGCACGATGGATGCAGAGGACAGCCGTCTGTGCATGTTCAAGATGGAAAGCAACAACAGGAGCGACAGCGTCATCAGCCGCTTCATCTTCCGGCGCCAGGCGGAGATCATACTGGAACTCAAGGAGGGCAAGGTCTTGGAATGACTGGTGATCCGTCCGGGTACCATGCGGTAAATGAGGGCCACGCACGGAAAATCGGCTTACACTAGCCGTAATTGTGTGGTATTACAGTAGCGGGGTTCTGTGCATGCACGCCGCGGCGCCCGTATCCCCCATCTCAACCAGGTGCATAGAGGAACATCACATGTCTTTAGAATATCTGGGCCTTGCCGTTGAATCCATAGACCCTGCGGCCTTCCCCGCCGTCCCTCTGTATACGCGCCAGGACGGGAACTATGTGTTGTACCGGGAGAAGAACACCCCCCTGACGGGCAACGGCCTCAACAACCTGCGGGAAGGGAACGTGGATCTCGTATTTGTCCCGGCAGCGGATGCCGACTACGTACGCACGTATTACGAAGGCAACCTGGGCAAAATATTGGCCGGCGAGAAGTTGTCCCGCATGGGCAAAAACCTGGTATTGTGCTCCCTAATGGTCAATTACATCATCGACGTGTACCAGCAGCTCGATCAGCCCTGGATGTACCAAAAATGCCGAACCCTCCTGAATCAGTTTCAGTTGCAGATCGAGGACCGCAACGAATTGCTGGAGCTGCTGTCAAAGGTATCCCACACCGAGGTATATCTCTTCACCCACAGCGCGCAGGTAGCCATCCTCTCCATGTTCATGCACCAGAAACTCTTCAACTCCCGCCCTGCTGAGCTGGCAGAGGTGGGACTGGGCTCCATGCTCCTCGATATCGGCATGATCAACGTCTCGAGCAATATTATCGACAAGGCCGGCGGCCTCACCAACGACGAGTATTTCCGCATCAAGCACCACCCCCGTGATGGCCAGCAGATGGCCCGCAACATGGGAATAAACGAACAGGTGGCGCTCACCATCATACTGCGGCATCACGAACGCTACGACGGCAGGGGCTATCCCGGCCATCTGCAGGGAAACGACATCCCGCTCTGCGCCCAAATCGCGGCAATTTGCGACGTGTACAGCGCACTGACGAATGACCGCCCCTTCCGACCGGCCTCTACCCCGGCAGAAGCATTGGACACCATGCGCAGCGAAAGAAATCTGTTTCACCCGGAACTATTCGATGCGTTCGAGGCCTTCATGGCAGGGTAATTCCGACCTGTTCCATGCGGTGGAACATCTATCTAAACGTTTTATTGTTGCAGAGATCCATTGACACATAGCAGCCCATCTCGTAGTACAGGAGGAAATTGCACATGGCACTCATGGAATGGAGTCCGACTTTCAGTGTTAAGGTGAAAAAATTCGATGATCAGCACCAAAAGCTGGTCGGTCTGATCAACCAGCTTCATGAGGCAATGAAAGCCGGAGAAGGCAACACCATGCTGGGAGTGGTCCTGCAATCGCTCATATCCTACACCAGCTCGCACTTTGCGGACGAAGAGAAGATGATGCAGGCCAATGCCTATCCCGAATATGCCAAGCACAAGACAGAGCACGAAAATCTTGTCAAACGCGTGCTTGAGCTGCAGCAACAGTTTCAGGCGGGGAATGCCATGCTGACCATGAGCGTGTTGAGCTTCCTCAAGGAGTGGCTCGTCAAGCACATTCAGGGTGAGGACAAAAAATATGGGGTATATTTCAACGGCAAAGGGATATACTAACCGCATCCATAGGTAGCGGTGGCCATGAAGAGAACACGAATGGCTTACGGTAATCCACTGTGAGCCATTCTTTTTTTGCACCACAACCGCCAAAACATCTTTGGTGACGGGTGATTCTCATGGTAGTTTGTTGTGGTACGCTCTTACGTCCGGATGGCGTTCCAAACGGCACGGCACTGTGATCCGGGCGCGACGCACTAATGGTGCATGGCGATAAGATCCAGGGGTATGCCTACGATGCATGCGGCTTATTTGAAGAATCTAAGCCTGAAAAGCAAGATGGCGCTGGCTGTTGCCTCCCTGTTTGTCCTCTTTGTCACAATCGCATCATATCTCACCCTCTCTTTCTTCGAACGTTCGTTCAAGGACGCCATCGCGACCCAGCAACGCACCCTCGTCCTGAGCCTGGCCAACAACATCGACGATAAGCTCAGGATTGCGCAGAACGCCCTGATGGCGATCGCGGCAACAGTTCCGCCGGATGCCTTCACCAACGTCGGGTATGCTCAGCGCTTTCTCGACGGCAAAGCCGGACTTGCCTCCATCTTCGACAATGGCATCTTTTTCATCAACAAAAAGGGCATACTGATCGCCGAGAGCCCCTACCGGCGCAATCGGCGGGGAAAGGATCTCTCGTTCCGGGAATGGGTCCAGAAAACCGTTGCCAGCCAAAAGCCCTACATCTCCAACCCCTACTTCTCCACCCATAGCCCGGGCCAACCGGCAATCGTGATGACCGTTCCAATCTTCGACGCGCAGGGGAACATGGCCGGCATGATGACCGGCAGCCTCGACCTGCTGGGCGGGAATTTTCTGGCGGACCTGTCCAGGACCAAAATCGGCAAGGGCGGCTACCTGTATATCAGCGATACCAATCGCATCCTGATCGTGCATCCCGACAAGAGCAGAATCATGAAGCCCGCCCGCCCGCCGGGGATCAACACCTTTTACGACAAGGCAATGATGGGATTCGAAGGGAGCGGCGAAACCGTCACCTCCTCTGGGGTTCCCATGATCACGTCCTCCAGGCGTCTGCGCACAACATCCTGGTTTCTGGTTGCCAGCTTTCCAACATCCGAAGTATATGCGCCGCTTGATACGGCCAAGCACTATTTCGACGGCGCAAGCATCGTGCTTACGATCATGCTGCTCGTGGCCACCTGGCTGATCACGAAGCGGCTGATGTCGCCGC
>DATBXI010000058.1:0-3362 GCA_036514355.1 Desulfuromonadaceae bacterium | reverse complement strand
AAGATCCGCGTACATCCGCCGCATCCGCGTTAATCCGCGTTCCATTGCCTTTTACCTAGCTTACTGACTACAAACATTCCTTCCCTTCGGAGGTTTTATGCATATCGCCGCTCCCCAACCCTACAAAACCGAACACAAGGTCCGCTTCGTGACCGCCACCAGCCTGTTCGACGGCCATGACGCCGCTACCAACATCATCCGCCGCATGCTCCAGGCCTCGGGGGCCGAGGTGATCCACCTGGGGCACAACCGCTCGGTGGACGAGATCGTCACCGCCGCCATCCAGGAGGATGCCCAGGGGATCGCGGTCAGCTGTTACCAGGGGGGGCACTGCGAGTTCTTCAAGTACATCATCGACCTCCTGGGCGAGCGGGGCGAGGGGCACATCCGGGTCTTCGGCGGCGGCGGCGGGGTGATCGTGCCGGACGAGATCGCCGAGATCGAGGGGTACGGGGTCAGCAAGATATTCTCCCCCGAGGACGGCCGCAGGATGGGGCTCCAGGGGATGATCAACCTCATGCTGAAGGAGTGCGATTTTGCCCCGAAACGGGACCTGGAGCAGGAGGTCGAGCGCCTCAAGGACCAGGACATCCGCGCCGTCAATGCGCTGATCTCGGCCTTCGAGGCAGCGGTACACGAGCAGGGCGATGCGGCAGAGGAGATGAAGAAGCGGATACGCGCCATGGGACGGGAGGTGCCGGTGGTGGGCGTGACCGGCACCGGCGGGGCCGGCAAGAGCTCCCTCAACGACGAGCTGGTGCGCCGTTTCCTGCGGGATTTCCCTGACAAGAGCGTGGCCATCCTGGCGGTGGACCCGACCCGGGCCCGTACCGGCGGGGCGCTCCTGGGGGACCGCATCCGCATGAATGCCATCAACACCAGCCGGGTCTACATGCGCTCCCTGGCCACCCGCGATTCCCGCAGCGAGCTGTCGGCCGCCATCCAGGATGCCATCGACGTGGTGCGGGCCGCCGGCTTCGACCTGATCATCGTGGAAACCAGCGGCATCGGCCAGGGGGATGCGGCCATCGTGGACATCTGTGACCTGTCGCTCTACGTCATGACCTGCGAGTTCGGCGCTCCCACCCAGTTGGAGAAGATCGACATGCTCGATTTCGCCGACATCGTGGCCCTCAACAAGTTCGAGCGCAAGGGGGCCGAGGATGCCCTGCGCAACATCCGCAAGCAGTACCGCCGCAACCGTAACCTGTTCGAGGCGTCGGACAGCGAGATCCCGGTGTTCGGCACCATTGCCAGCCAGTTCAACGACCCCGGCACCAACGTGCTCTACCGCCGCCTGATCGACACCCTCAACGCAAAGAAACAGGCCGGCTGGCAGTCGTCCCTGAAGATCACCGAGACCGAAAGCCTCAAGCAGTACGTCATCCCGCCCGACCGGGTCCACTACCTGGGGGAGATCGTCCAGACCGTGCGGCGCTACCACACGCGGGTCGGGGAACAGTCCGTCAAGGCCCGCCAGCTGTTCCAGGTGGAGGGGGCCAAAAAGATCCTGGGTGACTCAGCCGTTGCCGTTCCCGAACTGGATGCTGTCTCCGCACGCCTGAACGGTGAATTGACCGAGGATACCCGCCGGATCATCAAGGAGTGGCCCCAGGTCAAGGCGTGCTACTGCAGCGACGAGCTGGTGACCAAAGTCCGCGACAAGGAGATCCGCACCGAGCTGTTCACCACCTCCCTGTCCGGCACCCGCATCCCCAAGGTCTGCGTGCCCGGCTTCGAGGACTGGGGTGAGATCGTGCGCTGGTGCAAGAAGGAGAACCTGCCCGGCCTGTACCCCTTTACGGCCGGCGTGTTCCCTTTCAAGCGCAAGGAGGAGGACCCCAAGCGTCAGTTTGCCGGCGAGGGGAGCCCGGAACGCACCAACCGCCGCTTCCATTACCTCTGCAAGGATGACGATGCCAAACGCCTTTCCACGGCGTTCGACAGCGTGACCCTCTACGGCGAGGACCCGGACTTCCCGCCGGACATTTACGGCAAGGTGGGAGAGAGCGGGGTCTCCATCTGCACGGTGGAGGACATCAAAAAGCTCTACGCCGGGTTCGACCTGTGCGCCCCTAACACCAGCGTCTCCATCACCATCAACGGCCCGGCCCCCATGATGCTGGCCATGTTCTTCAACGCCGCCATCGACCAGCAGGTGGAACTGTTCCGGCAGAAGAACGGCCGCGAACCTTCGAGCGAGGAGTACTCCGGTATCCGCGACTGCACCCTGCAGACGGTGCGCGGCACGGTGCAGGCCGACATCCTCAAGGAGGACCAGGGGCAGAACACCTGCATCTTCTCCACCGAGTTCGCCCTGAAGATGATGGGGGACATCCAGCAGTACTTCATCGACAAACAGGTGAGGAATTACTACTCGGTCTCCATCAGCGGCTACCACATCGCCGAGGCAGGGGCCAACCCGATCTCGCAGCTGGCCTTCACCCTGTCCAACGGTTTCACCTACGTGGAGTACTACCTCTCCCGGGGGATGTACATCGACGACTTCGCCCCCAACCTCTCCTACTTCTTCAGCAACGGCCTGGACCCGGAATACACGGTCATCGGCCGGGTGGCGCGGCGCATCTGGGCCGTCGTCATGAAGGAGCGATACGGGGCCAACGACCGCAGCCAGAAGCTGAAGTACCACATCCAGACCTCGGGCCGCTCCCTGCACGCCCAGGAAATGGATTTCAACGACATCCGCACCACCCTCCAGGCCCTGATGGCCCTGTACGACAACTGCAACTCGCTCCACACCAACGCCTACGACGAGGCGGTCACCACCCCCACCGAGGAGTCGGTGCGTCGGGCCATGGCGGTGCAGTTGATCATCTCGCGGGAATTGGGGCTGAACAGGAACGAGAACCCGCTGCAAGGTGCCTTCATCATCGAGGAACTGACCGACCTGGTGGAGGAGGCGGTGCTGGCGGAGTTCGAGCGCATCGACCAGCGCGGCGGCGTGCTGGGGGCGATGGAGACCCAGTACCAGCGCAGCAAGATCCAGGACGAGTCCATGCTGTACGAGCACAAGAAGCACAACGGCGAGCTGCCGATCATAGGGGTCAACACCTTCCTCAACCCGCGCGCCAACGAGGAAGGGTACCAGGTGCCGGGCGAGCTGGCCCGGGCCACGAAGGAGGAGAAGGAGCAGCAGATCACCAATCTGCGGGCCTTCCAGGAACGCAACCGGGAGCTGGCACCTGCGGCGCTGAAACGCCTCCAGGATGTGGCCGTGACGGGCGGCAACGTCTTTGCCGAGCTGATGGAGACGGTCAGGTGCGCCTCGCTGGGGCAGATCAGCCATGCGTTGTACGAGGTAGGCGGCCAGTACCGGCGGAACATGTAAAACATGAGTCCTT
>DATBXI010000057.1:0-7010 GCA_036514355.1 Desulfuromonadaceae bacterium | reverse complement strand
AGAGGGTATTTCGTTCAAATCGCTGGGAGCGGTGTCCCGGAAGGAAATCTGATGAAA
Organism: Desulfuromonadaceae bacterium; assembly: GCA_036514355.1. Lineage (GTDB taxonomy): Bacteria > Desulfobacterota > Desulfuromonadia > Geobacterales > Pseudopelobacteraceae > JACPFJ01. The sequence continues at coordinate 6,953 of DATBXI010000057.1, read as the reverse complement.
CTGCCCAGAATCACCATAGCCGGCCTGGACCCGTTCATGGTCGCGGCGTTCACGATCCCGTTCGCCGTCTATATGCTCACCCTGGCGCCGTCGGTGACCTTCTTCGACAGCGGCGAGTTCCTGACCGCCGCCTCTTCCCTGGGGTCGGCCCACTCTCCCGGCTATCCCCTGTTCCTCATGTACGCCAAGCTGTTCACCTGGCTGCCGCTGGGGAATATCGCCTTTCGCATCAACATGGCCACCGCCGTGTCGTCGTCCCTGGCCTGCCTGGGGAGCTACCTCCTGACGACCCGCCTGCTCAAGGCTGAACGGCTGGTGGATGACCCGCGGTTTTCCGCCTATGCGGTCAAGGGTGCGGGGCTGGCAGCGGCACTCTGCTTCAGCTTTTCTCCCCGGCTCTGGCTGCAGTCCAACCACGACAAGCCCTATCCGCTGCTGGCCTTTATCACGGCCGTCATTTTCTACCTGCTGCTGAAATGGCGTGAGCGCTACCAGGCAGGCGACGAACAGCCGGCCTACATCTATGCCGCCACCTTTCTGGCCGGCCTGGCCACGGGGCTCCACCAGACCGTGGTCCTGCTCCTGCCGGCCTGGTTCCTGTTGATCGTCCTGGCGGACTGGCGCATGCTGACCCGGGTCAAGGAGCTGGTCCTGGCAACGGCCTTCAGCCTCCTGGGCTTTTCCATACAGCTCTACCTGCCGCTCCGGGCCACCCGCAATCCGCTGCTCAACTGGGGGGACACCAAGACGCACACCCAGTTCATGTGGCATTTCCTGCGCAAGGGGTATCAGTCCGATCCCCATCCCCGCAACGCGGCGCTGTGGTGGGCCCAGATCAAGGCCTTCAACATCCCCCACGAGTTCACGTGGCTGGGGGCGGCACTGGTCCTGTTTGCCCTGGTGTGCCTGTGGCGGCGACAACGGGACGTGGTTATCGCCTATCTGGCGGGTGTCGCCATGTTCCTGCTGGTCATTGTGGGATATTTCAACACGCTCCCGGACCTGATCTTCCTGACCGAGGAGTTCTTCACGCCGCTCTATCTGCTGACCGCAGTGCTGATCGGCATCGGCCTGTACCACCTTCTGGCATACGCCGTTGCCAGGGCGCATCTGCCGGCTGTCTACGGCACAAAGCTGTACGCCGTTGTCGCGGCCGTCTACCTGTCGCTGCCGGTGGCCCTGTGCGCCACGAACTATTACGAGAACGACCAGCACAACAACTACATCGCCTTTGATTACGCCACCAACTCCCTGCGATCGCTCCCCCAGAACGCGGTCATGTTCACCTGGGGCGACAGCGGCGCCTTTCCCCTCTGGTATTTGCAGGGTGTGGAGCGGATGCGCGAGGACCTGGACCTGCCCCATACGCCCCACCTGGTGTTCAACTGGTACCTGGACTCCATGCCGCGCCTCTTTAGCGAGAGCAAATTGCGGCAATACGGTCAATCCGTTGATCCGGAACAAAGCCTGCGCATCGCCATCGGCGACGTCATCGGGAAACGGCCGGTCTATGTCGATTTTTCGACGCGTTATTCGGTGACGTTCAACGAATACGTGCCGGTCCAGCGGGGAATCGTCTACCGCATCCGGCGGGCCAGCGAGCCGAGCGGACTGCCGGACGTTTCGGTGTGGGAGAACTACAACAACCGGGGCATCCTGGACAAGATTGCATTTCTCGACCTGGACACCGGCAAGGCCATCCTGATCTACGCCAACAGCTGTCTGGAGGCCGGCGAGTTCCTGATGGGCATCGGCCGTCTCCCGGAGGGGAGGCAGATGCTCGAAAAGGCGCTGCGGATCTCTCCCGAGATGCAGGGCCCGGTGCAGCAGGTGCTCATGCGGTATGGAGGTGCGCCGTGACGCTTCAGGTGAGCGGCACAACAAAGATCCTGGCCATCATCGGCCACCCGGTGGAACATTCCCGTTCCCCGGCCATGCAGAACGCGGCCCTGGCGGCGTGCGGAATGGAGTACGTCTATGTGCCCTTCGGGGTCCCGCCCGAACGCCTGGCAGAGGCGGTGGCCGGGCTGCGGGCCCTGGGGGTGGCGGGATTCAACGTTACCATTCCCCACAAGGTCAGCGTCATGGCGTATCTGGACGGTCTCGACGAAAGCGCCGAGGCCGCCGGGGCGGTCAATGCCGTGCTCAATGACCGGGGCGCGTTGATCGGGTACAACACGGACGGCGACGGCCTGGTCCAGTCGCTCGGCGAAGATCTGGGATTCAGGCCCGGCAGCGGGACCATCGTCATCGCCGGCGCGGGAGGCGCGGCGCGGGGAGCGGTGGCGGCCCTCTGCCGTGCCGGGGCCGGGCGGATCGTCATCGTCAACCGCACCATCGAAAGAGCACGGGAACTGGCCCGAACTCTGGGAGAGCGCTACAACGGCACGGAGATCATCCCGGTCGGGGGCGGGGCCGAGGTGCGACCCTACCTGGGGGAAACGGCGCTGTTTGTGAACACCACCTCCCTGGGCATGGATCACGAGACCATCCCCTTCCTGTCTGTGGCGGACCTGCCGCCCACGGCCGCTGTGTACGACATGGTCTATGCCCCGCTTGTCACCCCACTGCTTCGGGAGGCGGCGGCACGGGGTTTGCAGCATGCTAATGGTTTGGGCATGCTGGCGGCCCAGGGTGAACTGGCGTTTCGCATCTGGACCGGCAGGACCGCTCCCCGTGGCGTCATGAAGGGCGTGCTTTCGGTTGCAGCCTGTGACGAAAACTTGACAACCCGCGCCAAAAATCCGTAACCAGCCGTTTTTTCTGGGGGTAGCATGCAGCCAAGCAGACTGGGAGAGATCCTGGTTAAAAATAATCTGATCACCCGTGAACAACTTGCCGCAGCGCTGGAAGAGCAGAAACTCTCCGGGGGGCAATTCCGCCTCGGCTCCATCCTCATCAAGCAGAACCTGATCAACGAGCAGGAACTCACCTCGTTCCTTTCCAAACAGTACGGCGTCCCCACCATCAACCTGGCGGATTACGACATCGATCCCGCCATCGCCAGGATCATTCCGCTGGATGTGGTCCAGAAGTACCAGCTCGTCCCGGTCAACCGGGCCGGCGCCACCCTGATCGTGGCGGTGAGCGACCCGTCCAACCTGTTCGCCATCGAAGACATAAAGTTCATGACCAACTACAACGTGGAGGTGGTGGTCGCCTCGGAAAGCGACATCAAGACCGCCATCGACAAGTACTACGACCAGTCGGCCTCCCTGGCCGATGTCATGAGCGATCTGGATGTGGAGGACCTGGAGATCGTCGGCGAGGCCGAAGAGGTGGATGTCAGCTCCCTGGAGCGGGCCACCGAGGATGCGCCGGTGGTCAAGATGGTCAACGCCATCCTGCAGGACGCCATCAAGCGCAAGGCCAGCGATATTCACATCGAGCCCTACGAGAAGCTGTTTCGCGTGCGCTACCGCATCGACGGCGTGCTGTACGAGATGATGAAGCCCCCCATGAAACTGAAGAACGCCATCACCTCGCGCATCAAGATCATGGCCGAACTGGACATTGCCGAGCGCCGCCTCCCCCAGGACGGGCGCATCAAGATCAAGCTGGGCGGCGGCAAGGACATGGACTTCCGGGTCTCGGTCCTGCCGACCCTGTTCGGTGAGAAGATCTGTCTGCGGCTCCTGGACAAGAGCAACCTGCAGACCGACCTGACCAAGCTGGGGTACGAGGACGGCGCCCTGGCCCATTTCAAGCGCGAGATCCACAAGCCGTTCGGCATGGTGCTGGTCACCGGTCCGACGGGCAGCGGCAAGACGGTGTCGCTCTATTCGGCCCTTTCCGAGCTGAACAAGGTCTCGGAGAACATCTCCACCGCCGAGGACCCGGTGGAGTTCAACTTCGCCGGCATCAACCAGGTGCAGATGCACGAGGATATCGGCCTTAACTTTGCCGCTGCCCTGCGTTCGTTCCTGCGCCAGGATCCGGACATCATCATGATCGGCGAGATCCGCGACTTCGAGACCGCCGAGATCGCCGTCAAGGCCGCCCTGACCGGACACCTGGTGCTTTCCACCCTGCACACCAACGATGCCCCGGCCACCATCAACCGTCTGCTCAACATGGGAATCGAGCCCTTCCTGGTGGCGTCGGCCGTGAACCTGATCACGGCCCAGCGTCTGGCGCGGCGCAACTGCGCCGAATGCAAGGAGCCGGAGGACATCCCGGCCCAGGCTCTCATCGATGCCGGTGTGCCGGAGGATGAGGCCCCTTCCTACGTCTGCTACCGCGGCAGGGGGTGTTCGGTCTGCAACGGCACCGGCTACAAGGGGAGGGTGGGTTTTTACCAGGTCATGCCCATGCTGGAGGAGATCCGCGAGCTGATCCTGAACGGCGCCAACACGGCCGAGATCAAGCGGGAGTCCATGCGGCTGGGCATCAAAACCATGCGCCAGTCCGGGCTCACCAAGCTGCAGGAGGGGGTAACCTCCTTCGAAGAGGTCCTGCGGGTAACGGTCGCAGACGAGTAAGGCCAGACCTTTGAGGTTTTAAAAACCTCAAAGGTCTATTTAAGGGAGAACGCCATGGTAAATCTTCACCAGCTGCTGAAAACCCTCGTGGAGTCCAACGGTTCCGACCTGCATATCACCACCAATTCCCCGCCCCAGATCCGTGTGGACGGCAAACTGGCCCCCATGGACCTGCCCCCTCTGAACAATGTGGATACCAAGCAGCTCTGCTACAGCGTCCTCACCGAGGCCCAGAAGCACAAGTTCGAGGAGACGAACGAGCTGGACCTCTCCTTCGGTGTCAAGGGGCTCTCCCGCTTCAGGGGCAATGTCTTTGTCCAGCGGGGCGCCGTGGCCGGAGTCTTCAGGGTGATCCCCTACAAGATACTCTCCTTCGAGGAATTGGGCCTGCCGCCGGTGGTGGTGGAACTGGCCTCCAAACCGCGCGGCCTGATCCTGGTCACCGGCCCTACCGGCAGCGGCAAGTCCACCACCCTGGCCTCGATCATCGACTACATCAACATGAACCGGCACGAGCACATCGTCACCATCGAGGACCCGATCGAGTACCTCCACCCCCACAAGGGATGCCTGGTGAACCAACGAGAGGTGGGTGCGGACACCTATGGATTCAAGAACGCCCTCAGATCCGTACTGCGCCAGGATCCGGACGTGGTCCTGGTGGGCGAGTTGCGAGACCTGGAGACCATCGAGGCGGCCCTGACCCTATCCGAGACCGGGCACCTCTGTCTGGCCACCCTGCACACCAACTCCTGCGTCCAGACCATCAACCGTATCGTGGACGTGTTCCCCCCCTACCAGCAGACCCAGATCCGGGCCCAACTCTCCTTCGTGCTGGAAGGGGTGATGTCCCAGTCCCTGATCCCCCGGTTGAACACCAAGGGACGGGCCATGTCCCTGGAGATCATGGTGCCCAACGCCGCCATCCGCAACCTGATCCGGGAGGACAAGATCCACCAGATCTATTCCCAGATGCAGGTGGGCCAGGAAAAGTACGGCATGCAGACCATGAACCAGTCGCTCTTCTCCCTGTACCAGCGGCGCCTGATCTCGCTGGAGGATGCCATGGGGAGATCCCAGGACCCGGAAGAGTTCAAGCAGATGCTGAGCAATCAGGCGAACATGCAGCGCAGGCCGCCGGGACGGTAAGTTTCAAGTTTCACGCAAGGAGAACGGATCATGCCGAAATACAATTGGGAAGCCAGGACCAGGAGCGGCGGCACTCAGAAAGGTGTCATCGAGGCAGCCAGCACCGACATCGTCGAGGCGCAGCTGAAAAAATTCGGTTTTACGGGGATCACCATCACCGAGGCATCCAAGGGGTTCGCGTTGAAGCTGCCCGGATTCGGGGGTGGCGGCAAGGTCGAATCCAAGGACCTGGTCATCTTCACGCGCCAGTTCGCCACCATGATCGACTCGGGCCTGCCCCTGGTGCAATGTCTGGACATCCTGGCCAGCCAGCAGGAGAACAAGACCTTCCAGACCATCCTCTACAAGGTCAAGGAGGACGTGGAAAGCGGTTCCACCTTTGCCGATGCCCTGGGCAAGCACCCCAAGGCGTTTGATGAGCTCTACGTCAACCTGGTGGCGGCCGGCGAGATCGGCGGCATCCTGGACACGATCCTGGCACGTCTGGCCGCCTACATCGAAAAGGCCCAGAAGCTGAAAAAGCAGATCAAGGGGGCCATGGTCTACCCGATCACCATCATGTCCATCGCCGTCATCGTGGTGGGGGTGATCCTGATCTTCGTCATCCCCACATTCGCCAAGATGTTCGCCGATTTCGGCGGCGAACTGCCCGCGCCGACCAAGTTCGTCATTGCCCTGAGCAACTTTCTGATCAAATACATCATTGTGATCATTGCCGCCATTTTCGGCGTCATCACGGCCATCAAGAAGTACTACGCCACTCCCGGAGGACGGAAGAACATCGACCGGCTGGCCCTCAAGGCGCCCATTGCCGGGCCGCTGATCCGCAAGGTGGCAGTGGCCAAGTTCACCCGCACCCTGGGCACCATGGTCAGCTCGGGCGTGCCGATCATGGACGGCCTGGAGATCGTGGCCAAGACCGCCGGCAACAAGATCGTCGAGGAGGCCATCTACGGCGTCCGCCAGGCCATCTCCGAGGGGAAGACCATGGCCGAGCCGCTGGGCGCCTGCGGCGTGTTCCCCCCCATGGTGGTGCAGATGATCTCCGTGGGCGAGGCCACCGGCGCCATGGATACCATGCTGAACAAGATAGCGGACTTCTACGACGACGAGGTCGATGACGCCGTGAGCGCCATGACCGCGATGATGGAGCCGCTCCTGATGGTCTTCCTGGGGACCACCGTCGGCGGCCTGGTGATTGCCATGTCCCTGCCGATCTTCAAGCTGGCCGGTGCAGTCGGCGGCTAGTGTATCGTGCGGTTAGTCATGGGAAGTAATTCCGAGCTATTTTGGTTGCTGCCAAGGCGCGGCGACGGAGGTGTA
>DATBXI010000056.1:0-7370 GCA_036514355.1 Desulfuromonadaceae bacterium | reverse complement strand
TACGGCGAGTTCGACGGCCGGCGCCGAAAGCGGGTGCTGGTGAAGATCATCGGTGAATAGAAGGGAAACATGCCTGTGAAGTATGCTGAAACAGTCTACCGTCTGGCGGTTGCCCTGTGGGTTGGGGGCAATGCCCTGTTTACCTTTGTGTTGACCCCGCTCCTGTTCAAGAGCGAGGGACGCGATACCGCAGCCCGCATCGTGGGCACCTTTTTCCCCGCCTACTTCCGGTGGGGGCTTGCCTGTGGAGGGGTCGCGCTCCTCTTCCGACTGTTGGCGCGGGGCCGCGGCATCGACCTGGCGGCGGTCATCCTGATGGCCATGCTGGCGGTCACGGCGGTGCAGGCGTTCTATGTGGAACCCCGGGCCGCTGTTATCAAACAGGAGATCGGCTCATTTGAGACCACCTCCAGGGAGCATCCCCTGCGTCGGCAGTTTTCACGGCTGCATGCTGTATCCGCCGTCTGCAACCTGGCGGTGCTGGGGGGCGGGGTGGTGCTGGTGCTGATGTTCTGAACCTGTTCCGCTTGGGTCCATTATCCCACCCTGGTCCCCGCCAGATCCGTTGACTCACCCCTTCCTTCCACGCGTACCACCACTTCCCGGTTCTCCATCCCCGTGCCGCCCGGAAACGCGACCGTCAGATAGTTGCGCGCCAATCCCCGGCAGGAGCCGCTTTTCATATCATGCCCCTGCACCAGCACCCGCAGTTCCCTTCCCATGAACCGTTCCATGAACAGAGATCGTTTCCCGCTTGCCGCGTCGCGCAGTTGCTGGGCCCGCTCCTTTATCACCGGGGAAGGTACCTGGCCGGGCATGTCGGCCGCCCTGGTGCCGCTGCGGCGGGAATAGGGAAAGACGTGCAGGTCCGCGAAGGGCAGCTCCTGCACCAGGTCCAGGGTTTCCAGGAACTCTTCATCGGTTTCGCCCGGAAAACCCGCGATCACGTCGGCACCGATAAAGGCGTCAGGCAGGGCAGCGGTGATGGTGCCCATCAATTCGCGGAACAAGGCCGTCGTGTAACGCCGCCCCATGCGGGTAAGTACCCTATCGCTGCCGCTTTGGAGAGGGAGGTGCAGATGGGGGCAAATGATCTCCGAGCGGGCCATAATGCTGAGTAGGTCGTTGCCCAGTTCGTTGGGTTCCACCGATCCGATGCGCAGTCGCGGGACAAGGCGGTCGGCGTCGATGCGCTGCACCAGTTCGGTCAGGGAGCTGCGGGGCGTCAGGTCGAGGCCGTAGGCCCCCAGGTGGATGCCGGTCAATACCACTTCCCGGTAGCCGTTGGCGGCCAGGTTCCCAACCCCTGTCAGCACGTCGTCCAAGGCGACGCTGCGGCTCCTGCCGCGGGCATAGGGGACGATGCAGTAGGCGCAGAAGGCGTCGCAGCCGTTCTGGGCCTGGAGAAAGGCGCGGGTGTGTTCGCTGAAGGTCGAGAGCGCCAGGGGCTCGGCAACCCGTTCCCCGGCAATGTCCGATACCCGGTTTGTGTCTGTTTCCACCAGCAGGGCGATCTCCTGCTTTTCCCGGTTGCCCAGCACGCTGTCCACCTCGGGCATGCGTTCCAGTTCTCCCGGCGCCACCTGGGCGTAGCAGCCGGTGGCCACGATGCGGGCGGACGGGTTAAGGCGCCGGGCGCGGCGGATCAGGCGGCGGGTCTCGGCGTCGGTGCGGGCCGTGACCGTGCAGGAGTTGACCACGTAGATGTCGGCCGGTTCCGAGAAGGAAACGACGCTGTAGCCGGCCGTCTCCAGTTGTTGGGCCATGGCGGCTGATTCGAACTGGTTGGTTTTGCAGCCTAATGTTGTGATTGCTACCCGTTTCATGCGTGTTGTTTCCCTATGCACTTTCTTCAGGATCCAGGTGACAGAGACGACCACAAGGAGGCCGAGCAGATCACCATGAAGATACTACTAAAAATCCATGATGCCCCACCAGACGATGGTTTGTCAAAAGATGAAACACTCGCGGGGGCGGGATACGCTTTTTCAGGAGTCCGGTGGGCGCTGGCACGGTCAGCTGTCTTGCGCTCGCGGCCATACTGTTTCTGTTGAAAAAATATGTCAAACCGGATACAAATGAAAACCCTTGTTTGATTCCGGCATCACGCGGAACATCTATTCCAGGTTTGGAGGTTGCGATGAGCCTTGTAAAGCTGTACGACACGACCCTGCGGGATGGCACCCAGGCGGAAGACATCTCGTTCCTGGTGGAGGATAAGATCCGCATTGCCCATAAGCTGGACGAGGTGGGGGTGCACTATATCGAGGGGGGGTGGCCGGGAAGCAACCCCAAGGACGTGGCCTTCTTCAAGGACATCAAGAAAGAAAAGCTCTCCCAGGCCAAGATAGCGGCATTCGGCTCCACCCGCCGGGCCAAGGTGACACCCGACAAGGACAACAACATCAAGACACTGGTGGCGGCGGAACCGGATGCCATCACCATCTTCGGCAAGACCTGGGACTTCCACGTGCACGAGGCCCTGCGCATCTCGCTGGAAGAGAATCTTGAGCTGATCTTCGACTCGCTGGAATACCTGAAGAAGCATGCGCCCGAGGTGTTTTATGACGCCGAGCATTTCTTCGATGGCTACAAGGCCAATCCCGATTATGCCATCAAGACCCTCAAGGCGGCGGAGCAGGCCAAGGCGGATTGCATCATCCTGTGCGACACCAACGGCGGCACCATGCCGTACGAGGTGGCCGAGATAATCAAGACGGTCAAGAAGCATATCAAGACTCCCCTGGGCATCCATACCCACAACGACGGCGACTGCGCCGTGGCCAACTCCGTGATCGCGGTCGAGCAGGGGATCGTGCAGGTCCAGGGCACCATCAACGGGTTTGGCGAGCGCTGCGGCAACGCCAACCTCTGTTCGATCATCCCGGCCCTCAAGGTGAAGATGAAGCGCGAGTGCATCTCGGACGACCAGATGCGGCATTTGCGGGACCTGTCCCGTTTCGTCTATGAGCTGGCCAATATCTCCCCCAACAAGCATCAGGCCTATGTGGGCAATTCGGCCTTTGCCCACAAGGGGGGGGTGCACGTCAGCGCCATCCAGCGCCACCCCGAGACCTACGAGCACATGCGGCCCGAACTGGTGGGCAACTCCACCCGCGTGCTGGTGTCCGACCTCTCCGGACGCTCCAATATCCTGGCCAAGGCCGAGGAGTTCAACATCAACCTGGACAGCAAGGACCCGGTCACCCTGGAGATCCTCGACAACATCAAGGAGATGGAGAACCGCGGGTACCAGTTCGAAGGTGCTGAGGCATCCTTCGAACTGCTGATGAAGAAGGCGCTGGGAACCCATAAGAACTACTTCCATATCATCGGTTTCCGGGTCATTGATGAAAAGCGGGGGGACGGCGAAAAGCCCATGGCCGAGGCCACCATCAAGGTCAGGGTCGGCGGCAAGGTGGAACATACCGCCGCCGAGGGGAACGGCCCGGTCAACGCGCTGGACAACGCCATCCGCAAGGCCCTGGAGAAGTTCTACCCCACGCTGAAAGAGGTCAAGCTGCTGGATTACAAGGTGCGCGTGCTTCCCGCCGGCCAGGGGACAGCGTCCGCGATCCGGGTGCTGATCGAGTCGGGCGACAAACAGAGCCGGTGGGGCACGGTAGGCGTCTCCGACAACGTCATCGACGCCTCCTACCAAGCCCTGATCGACAGCATCGACTACAAGCTGCACAAGTCGGAAGGGTAGCAGCAGGGTACCTTCGAGGTTCTCTGTTCCCATGTCCAGCGATACGACATCACGAACCTCGGACCTCGTACATGGAACCGAACTGTGGCGGCGCCTCCTGATCATTCTGTTGGCCATTGCCGTCACTGTTCCGGTGCTGATGAAAAGCCGCCCCAGGGGAATAGAATCCCCTGGGGCGGCTTTTTCGGTCGCATCGTCCGCAACAGGCTACGTGCGTATCGCCGGAGATGTGCGTCATCCGGGCATCTATCCGATCACCGCCAACGCCATGACGGATAGCGTCATTTTGTTGGCGGAACCTGTTAGGAAGCCACAGCGGTACGTGCCGGCCGGCAGCGAACTTCTGCCGCTCCGCAATGGAGCAGACCTGCAGGTGGTGATCGCTCACGACGGCTCGACAAGGATAGCCGTCAGTGCGTTGCCGACGTCACAGCGCCTGGTGCTGGGCATTCCCTTGGATATAAACGTCATGAACAAAGCGGATTTCGACCGGGTTCCCGGCATCGGGCCGGCATTGGCCAGGAGGATCGTAGCTTACCGTCAAATGAATGGCGGTTTCATGGCGGTGCAGGACCTTCTTTTCATCGAAGGTATTGGCCAAAAGAAATATTTGCATTTGGTCAAATTTTTTAAATGACTCAAAAATAATACGTTTTTCTGCGTTATCCTCGCGTGGCCACGATGCCGGCCCTGTTTTTGGCATGCTTGCTGTAATAACTCCAGTACTGACGATATGACTATCTATCTCACTACCTGGAGGGTTATATGCAATGTCCACGCTGCAAGGGGCGCATGTTCGCAGAAAAATTTTATGATTTCGTCCGTTCGTTCGAAGCCTGGAAATGCACCTGCTGCGGCGAGTTGCTGGACTCGACCATCCTGGTGAACCGGGCACGCAGCAACAACAACCATCTCGGCTGACGCTTTCGTTGGTTGATACACGGTTGAAAAGGGAAACCCGCATGCGGGTTTCCCTTTTTGTTTGACACAGCGGTGTCGAAAGGATATTGAACACAGCTTGCTTTGTAATGCACAATTCAGGTACCAAGGAGCGAATGACGTTATGGCACGAAACGACGGAAGGGATCAGAACGCATTGCGTCCTGTAACCATAGTGAGGAACTTCACTAAGCACGCAGAGGGTTCCGTGCTGGTGGAGTTCGGTGACACGCGGGTGATCTGCACCGCCTCGGTGGAAGAAACCGTGCCGCCGTTTTTGAAAGGGAAGGGGACCGGTTGGGTGACGGCCGAATATTCCATGTTGCCCAGGGCGACCCATACCCGGTCGCCCCGTGAGGCGGCTAAGGGAAAGCAGGGGGGGAGGACGCTGGAGATTCAGCGCCTGATCGGCCGCTCCCTCCGGGCGGTCACCGACATGGGGGCGCTGGGAGAACGCACCATCTATGTGGATTGCGACGTGATCCAGGCAGACGGCGGCACTCGGACGGCGTCCATTACCGGGGCCTATGTGGCCCTGGCCGATGCCCTGGCCACGCTGCGGAACAGGGGGGGGCTGGCGGCAATTCCCCTGAAGGAGGCCGTGGCGGCCGTGAGCGTGGGGGTCGTCGCCGGCGAGGTGCTGCTTGATCTCAACTACCAGGAGGATTCGGCAGCCGAGGTGGACATGAACTTCGTGATGACCTCCAGCGGCCGTTTCGTCGAGGTGCAGGGCACCGCCGAGGCGGAGCCGTTCACCATCGGGCAGATGGATGCCATGCGCAGCCTGGCCATGGAAGGCATCCACACACTGTTCAAGGTACAGGAGGAGGCGCTGCGATGCTGAAGGAGTTGGTCGTGGCCACCCGCAATCGCGGCAAGATGGCGGAGATCCAGGCACTCCTGTCAGGGCTCGTGGAAACGGTGCGGTGCGCGGCCGATTTTCCCGGCTTTCCCGAGACCGTCGAGGATGGCGCTACCTTCGAGGAGAACGCGCTCAAGAAGGCTCGCGAGGCAATGCGGTTCACAGGTCTGGCAGCCCTGGCCGACGACTCCGGTCTGGCGGTGGATGTCCTGGGCGGGGCGCCGGGGATCTATTCCGCCCGTTTTGCCGGGGAAGGTGCCGATGACGGTGCCAACAACCGCAAGCTCCTTGCGGAGTTGCTGGCTGTTCCATCCGAGAAGCGCCAGGCTGCCTTTGTCTGCACCTTGGCTTTCGTGACCCCTGACGGCTCTGAACAGCTCTTCAGCGGCAGGATCGGGGGGCGGATCCTTGCCGAGGAGCGGGGCAGGGGAGGGTTCGGCTATGACCCGCTCTTCCTGGTGGACGGTTTCGGGCGGACCATGGCGGAGCTGACACTGGAGGAGAAGAACGGCATCAGCCACCGGGGACAGGCATTGCGTCAGTTCCGGGGGTATCTCGAAACACAGAATCCGAAGTAGCGGCCTGGAATACAGTGAAAAATCACATTAAAAACAAAGAAAACAGAAAGATAAAGAGAGACGAGCGCCGGCCCCCGGCCAAGGCGACTGCCGCTGGCACTGCCCCGGTGCACTCTACCCCCAAGCTCTCCCGCGCATCCGTGCTTGAGGTTGACATCTCGGGGCTGGACGACGAGGGGTACGGCATTGCCCGCAGCGAAACCCATGGCCTCAGGATCAGTGGCGCATTGCCAGGGGATACGGTACGTATCGGAATCGATCATGTGGCGCAACGCATCGCGTTCGGCCATGTGAAAAAGATTCTGGTGCCGTCTCCCCTGAGGAGCAAACGCCCACCGTGCGGCGACAGCGCCATCTGCCTCGGCTGTCCCTTGATTGCCATGAAGTACCGTGAGCAGGCGGAGTGGAAGCAGCGGTATATCTGTGACCACCTGCGCCACTATGGGGAACTGGGGGACATTACGGTCCATCCGCTCCTGTCGCCGCAGCGCCTGATCCATTACCGCACCACCGCCCGTCTGGCCATTGCCGGCAAACATTCCGAGCCCTTCATCGGCATCTTCCGCCGCTCAACCCATGACGTGATAGACCTGAACGACTGTCCGATTCACCACCCCCTGGTCAACCGGGTCGTGGAGACGGTGCGGCGCGGCATTACCAAGAACAAGGTAACGATCTACAATCCCCGCAGCCGGATGGGGCTTCTGCGCTACCTGGTGGTCCGGGTTTCCGAGGCCGAGCAGAAAGCCATGGTGGTGTTCGTGACCTCGGAACGGTCCTACAACGAGATTCACCATCTGGGCAAGTTTGTCCGCGAGCAATTGCCCGAGGTGGAGGTGGTCGCCCAGAACGTCAACAGTTCAGAGGGGAATGTGATCATGGGGCCCGCGGATCATTTTCTCACCACAAAACATCACATTACCGAACGGATCGGCGATGTGGCCCTGATGATCTCGCCCCGATCGTTCTTCCAGGTGAATCCCGACGCTGCCCGCCTGATCTACGACAAGGTGCGGCAGTGGGCGGAACTCACTGCAAACGATACGGTGCTGGATCTGTACTGCGGCATCGGCGGGATCGCCCTGTCTCTCGCATCCGCGGCGGGAAAAGTGATCGGAGTGGAGGTGGTTGAGGCGGCGGTGGCGGATGCCCGCAGGAATGCGAGCTTGAACGGTGCGCGCAATTGTCGTTTCGAGGCCGGCGATGCCGCGGAACTGCTGGAGGATCTGGAGGAGGAGGGAGAGCGCATCGACGTTGTGGTGCTCAATCCCCCCCGCAAGGG
>DATBXI010000055.1:0-4767 GCA_036514355.1 Desulfuromonadaceae bacterium | reverse complement strand
GGGCCATGACCCCGGCCAGCCAGTCCGCCTCCTCCGCCTGGTGGGAGTGGAGCAGTTCCCGGTGGTATTTGCCCAGGAGCATCTCCAGGTCCGCCACATCCCCTTCCTCCAGGTCCCGGATCTCCACCCCCGCCCCTCTGGCCAGCCTGGCCCGCAGGGCCTCCCGGTCGAATCCCATGTCGCCGTCCAGGTGGCAGTAGAGCGTGCCGCCGGTCATACCCGAGCAGAGCCAGGGGCCCGGATCCCCCAGCACCACCACCCGGCCGGCGGTCATGTATTCACAGGCAAATCCCTTCAGGTTGGCCCGGCCCGCCAGGTTGCCCAGGGAGTCGTTCAGGGGGGTGCGGATGCGCCCCCCCAGCACCACGTCTGCCCCGGAGAGGCGTATGCAGGCCCGGCTGTCGGCGTCCCCCTGGATGATGAAGGTCCCCCCCAGGGCGCCGTAGGCCAGCCCCTTGCCCACGGAGCCTCCCACCCGCACGCCGTTCCGGTTCTCCCCCTTGAGGATGACGATCTTCCCCCCCTGGGTGGACTTGCCCACCCCGTCCTGGGCGCCCCCCTCTACCCGGATGGCGATGCGCGGGATGGTGAAGGCCCCCAGGCCGTTGCCCGGGATGGAGTCTCGATGGAAGTGGAGCAGGGCCTCGCTGTCGCGGCCGAAGCGCCCCTCCCGCCAGCCGCGCACCATGGTGCCGGCCAGGTGGGTGCCGATGGCCCGGTCCGAACTGGTGGCGTTGTCGTCGTCGTAGCGCACCCGTTCCTCGCCCGTGGCAAAGGCGTCGGCCACCAGGGAGGAGATGAGCGAGGTCAGGTAGTTGAGCGGTTTGCGTATGATGCGCACCTCGCTCTCCACTTCCGGCAGTGCGTTCGTTGCCGGAGGTGCCAGCAGGTCGGTCAGGTCCAGGCGCTCCAGGCCGCGGGCCTGGACCAGCAGGTCGCTCCTCCCCACCAGCTCCTGGGTGCGGCGGAAGCCGGGCTTGGCGGTGAGTATCCGGATCTCCCGCGCCATGCCCCGGAAAAAGGTGGTCTCGTAGATTACCCCGTTCTCCAGCACCCGGGGCACGAAGCGCTTCAGCCCCTTCTGCTCGGCCTCCTCGGCGGTCTCGATCTGGGTGGCGATCCCCACGTGGCAGGTGCCCAGATGGCAGCCGCGGCAGGTGGTGCAGCCGATGATCACCATGGCCATGGTGCCGAACCCGACCCGGTTGGCCCCCAGGAGCATCAGCTTGATCACGTCCCGGCCGGTGCGGGCGCCGCCGTCGGCCCAGATCTCCACCCGGTCGCGCATGCCTGCCCCTACCAGGGCCCGGTGGGCCTCGGCCACCCCGATCTCCGCCGGCAGTCCGACAAACTTGACGGCGTGCTTGCGGGCCGCGCCCGTGCCGCCGTCATAGCCGCTGATGGTGATGATGTCGGCCCCGGCCTTGGCGATCCCCAGGGCAATGGTGGCAATGCCGGCCACCGCCGGCACCTTGACCGAGATGCGGGCGGCCGGGTTGGCGGTGCGCAGCTCCTCGATGATCTGGGCCAGGTCCTCGATGGAGTAGATGTCGTGGTTGTTGGACGGGGAGATGAGCGACACCCCGGGCGTGGCGTGGCGGGCCGCGGCAATCTTCGGAGTGACCTTGAAACCGGGCAGATGCCCCCCTTCCCCGGGCTTGGCCCCCTGCCCCACCTTGATCTCCAGGATGTCGGCAGAGTTGAGGAACTCCATGGAAACGCCGAAACGCCCCGAGGCGATCTGCTGTCCCCGGTTCCGCCGGTACTTGCCCAGCATGTCGGCGATCTCCCCTCCCTCGCCGTTCATGCAGACGATGTTCAGGCGCCGGGCCGCCTCGGCGTAGATACGGAAGGGGGTCTCCCCCTGGGAACCGAAGCTCATGGCCGAGAACAGGATCGGCAGGTCGTGGGTGCCGACCGTGGTGTCCACCTCCTCCGGGTCCACGGAGAGTTCCTCCGGGTAGCGCAGGTCGATCAGGTGGCGGATGGCCGTGGGATGTTCCCCCTCCAGTTGCTGGATCAGACGGGACAGGTCGGCGTAGGTCTCCTCCATCTTGGCCACCTGCCCCACCATGCGCCAGATGCGCGGATAGAGGCGAAACTGCACCGGCACCGGCTGTTTCTCCCGACTGCGGGCCACGGCGGTGCGGCCCTTGTTCTCCGCCTCCAGCAGCTCCAGGGTGAGCCCCCCGTTGCCGGAACCGCAGAAGTTGGGGGTCTCGAAGATCGCCGCCAGGTGGCTACAGAGGCCGATGGAAGCGAAGTACTTGCCATAGCCGCCGATCTCGTGGGTCCCCATGGTGGAGATGACCTTTTCCAGCCCCTTGGCCAGCACCCCCAGCAGGTTGGCCACGCCGTTCGCCTGTTCACGGGCCTGCTCCCACATCAGGTAGGGGCAGAGGGCGTCGGCCCCCATGCCCTTGGCAAAGATCAGGTCGTGCAGGTTGCGCAGGGCGCCGGAGCGCACCAGGATCGCCGCCTTGCGGCGCAGGCTCTGACCGTGATCATCCGCGGTCTCCTTGAGCGCCTTGTGCAGCACCGCCACCACCAGGAAGGGATCCAGGAACGTCTGCTGCGGGCCGAAGGCGCTGCTGTCGTCCAGCAGCAGGATCCGCACCCCGCCCTGGACCGCCGACACCGCCTCCGCGGTCAACCGCGCCAGGGCCTGGTGCAGGGACTCGGTGCGCCCCATGGCGCAGGCCAGGACGCGGCTGCGTCCCCTGCCCGCCCGGTCCAGGAGGGCCTCCAGGGTAGTGGTGCCGAAGGCACGGGCTATCGCCCCGTCGTCAGGAGCAGCCGCCAGCCGGGCGCCCCCCAGGAGCAGCGGCAGCGCCAGTTCCACCGCCGGCCGGGGCGCGCCGCGAAGGAGCGGACGGGGGCCGATGTACACGCGGGTGGAGAAATGTTCCGACTCCCGCTCCCGGTCTATGGCCGGGTTGGTCACCACCGCCACCTGCTCCTTGAAATAGTCGGACAGGTTCTGGCGCGACAGGGACAGGGCGGCCAGGGGGCCGTCATACCCCAGGGAGGCGATGGGGTCCTGGCCGCTTGCGGCCATCTCCCGCAGGTTCTGCACATCCGTGGATTTCCAGGCCAGGGCCGACAGCAGGTTATCCTGCACCAACCGGGCGTTGCGGGTGAAGAGCTTGGCGTAACGGCCTTCCCCCTCCCCCTGGCCCCCTCCCATAAAGGGAGGGGGAACAGCGCTATGCCCCCCTCTCCCCTGGTGGGAGAGGGCCGGGGAGAGGGGGAGAAGATCCGCCGCCGTACTCAGCACCCGGGCCTGGGCCGCCAGATTGGTCCGTCTGCGGAACAAAGCGAGCACCTCGGCCCGCAGCTCATGATGCTCCAGAAGCTGCGGCGCCTTACCCGGCGCCAGCCGCACCCCCAGCTTTTCCCCCGGAGCCAGCGGCTTGGGGTCGTGCAGGATTTCCTCGTGGGGCACCACCCCCAGTTCGGAGGAGGCGAACAGCTCCTTGTCCGTCTCCCCTACCCACAGGGGGCGCAGTCCCATGGCATCCACGCTGAATACGCAGCTGTCCCGGTGCCGGGCGATGATGGCCGCCGGCCCCTGGGCGCTGGCGGTCAGGAAACGGCGGAACCAGGTGTACATGGCCCGCTGCTCCGGTTCCATGGCGTCCATGGCACTGAAGATCGGCGGAAAGACCAGTTCCATGGCCTCGAACAGGGTCAGACCGTCGCGGCAGATCAGCCCCTCCAGGGTGCGGTTCAGGTCCTGGGAGTCGCTGCCGCCTGCAGGAAGCGTGATTCCCAGCATCCGGGCCTCTTCCCGCAGGCGTGCGATGGTGTTGATCTCGCCGTTGTGCCCCAACAGCGAGAAGGGCTGGGCCCTGAGCACCGTGGGAAGGGTATTGGTGGAGTACCGGCTGTGGCCGATGGTCACGCCGGAGAGGAAGTCCCGCCGCTTCAGTTCCGGATAGTAGCGCGGCAGGATCTCCGGTGCACCATGGACTTTGTAGGCTGTCACGCAATTGGACAGGGAGGCCACATGCACCGGAAACTCCTCCTCCAGCGCCACCTGGAGGCCGAACAGCCGAGATGCCGTGTCCGTGGGCCGGGGATCGGCCAGGGCCAGTTGCCACAACCGCGGTTCCCCCAGTCGGGCCCGGGCCGCCAGCACCTCGCTGCGCACGATCGCCGGCCGCTCCACCAGCACCTCCAGGCCGGCCCGGCGGATGCGTTCCTGGATGGCCTGTTGCATCTCCGGATGCCGGGCCAGGTCGCTGCGGTCGATGAGCAGGTGGCCGACGCAGAAACCGGGGTCGTCGGCCAGGGTCGCGGACAGCCCCGCATTGGCCAGGCACTCGGCCCAGATGAGGCGCGGGATATCGGTCAGGATGCCGCAGCCGTCCCCCTCGCCGTTGATCTCGCCGGCCCGATGCCCCATCTTGATCAGGGCCTCGATGGTGCGCTGCACATTGCCGTGGGAGGGACGGCCGGACTTGTTGACGTAGCAGATAATGGCACAGGCATCCCGCTCGTGCGGGACAAGGCCGGAAGGATCCGGGTCGGGTCGGTACATGGGGAACTCCGGGAGGTGGATTTCGATCGGGCGCGCAATGCGGCGCTTAGCGCCTCTTGCTGGGTTATAACAGAGGAACCGGCGTGAAGCAAGGATAGCGGGACGGATTATCGGACGTAATCAACAACTCATGAGAATCCACTATTGACGGCCGCCCGCACCGCTGGCATACTCCGGCACAGCATCGCCTTTACGCCAAGGAATGGACACCGGGCCCCATGGGA
>DATBXI010000054.1:0-5729 GCA_036514355.1 Desulfuromonadaceae bacterium | reverse complement strand
TGGTTTGGCATAATGATGAATTCGTCCAGTTGCACATGCGATGCCGCAATCGCCTGCCAGCACTGTTCCACAAGCAAACCGGTTTCACTCATCCGCATGTTGCCGTCCATAATATCACCAAACAGGCATTCCCTTTGCCACGTGCAAAGGGTTACGAAATATGCGCCGTTTTGAGAATAATCATAGTCCTTCAGACGAATCGAACGGCGATGATGAACGGTGGGGTCAAATGCCATCTTTCAATTCCAGTTTCCCGTTGGACGTCGTAGGGGCGAAGCAAGGTGTATCTGCTTCGCCCTGGTTTTGGGTTTATACGGTTTTGTTATCCATGCCGGCGAAGCAGATGAAACGTTTGCTGCGCCCCTACATTTAACAGATTCCAATCCGCATTACGAGGGCAAAACAAAAGGCCCCCCGTTGCCGGGGAGCCTTTTGTCCTTGAGTCACGTTACTGGTAACGATTACTTGTCGTAGGTCAACGCCGCCAGCTTCTGGTAGTAGGCGAAGTGCGCCTTGGCCCACTGGCCGGCCTTCTTCATCAGCTCATCGGCTGCCTTGGGGTTGGCCTTCTTGAGCATGCGGTAGCGGTTCTCTGCGTTGGTGTACTCTTCGAAGGCAATGGTCGGCGCCTTGCTGTCCAGTTGCAGCGGGTTCTTGCTTTCGGCGGCCAGAGCCGGGTTGTAGCGATAGAGCGGCCAGTAGCCGGACTGGACGGCCCGCTTCTGGCAATCCACTGCGCTGGCCATGTCGATGCCGTGGGCGATGCAGTGGGAGTAGGCAATGATGATGGACGGGCCGTCAAAGGCCTCGGCCTCCAGCATGGCCTTGACGCACTGGCCCGGATTGGAGAGCGCCACGGTGGCCACGTAGACCGAGCCGTAGGACATGGCGATCATGCCCAGGTCCTTCTTGGAAACCGGCTTGCCGCCGGCGGCGAACTGGGCCACGGCGCCCAGCGGGGTGGACTTGGATGCCTGGCCGCCGGTATTGGAGTAGACCTCCGTGTCCAGAACCAGCAGGTTGACGTTCTTGCCCGAGGCAATGACGTGGTCCAGGCCGCCGAAGCCGATGTCATAGGCCCAGCCGTCGCCGCCGATGCACCAGACCGACTTCTTCACCAGGTAGTCGGCGATGGGGACCAGCAGCTTGGCGGTCTTGTCCCTGCTACCCTTGAGGGCGGCCTTGAGCTTCTCCACGCGGCCGCGCTGGGCCTCGATGCCGGCTTGGGTGGACTGGTCGGCGGCGAGGATATCCTTGGCCAGCTTGGCGTTGGCGCTGAACCCCTTGCCGGCGGCCAGCTCGGTCAGGTACTCCCGGGCCGACTTGGTGAACTGGTCAACGGTCAGGCGCATGCCGAAACCGAACTCGGCGTTGTCCTCGAACAGGGAGTTGGACCAGGCCGGGCCGCGGCCGTCGGCGCGCTGGGCCCAAGGGGTGGTGGGCAGATTGCCGCCGTAGATGGAGGAACAGCCCGTGGCGTTGGCGATCATCATCCGGTCGCCGAACAGTTGGGAGAGCAGCTTCAGGTACGGCGTCTCGCCGCAGCCGGCGCAGGCGCCGGAGAACTCGAACAGCGGGCGGACCAGCTGGTTGCTGCGCAGGGTGTCCAGCTTGACCTGGGTCGGATCAACATCCGGCAGCTTGAGGAAGAAGTCGAAGTTTTCGGCCTCCTGAGCCCTGAGGGGGGCCTGGAAGTGCATGTCCAGGGCCTTGTGGTTCGGGTTCTGCTTGTCCTTGGCGGGGCAGTTGTGGGCGCAGGCGCCGCAGCCGGTGCAGTCTTCCGGGGCCACCTGGATGGTCAGCTTCTTGCCGGCCATCTCGGGGATCTTGCAGTCCACGGACTTGAAGGTCTTGGGAGCGCCCTTGAGCAGCTTGGGATCAAAGGCCTTCATGCGCACCGTGGCATGGGGGCAGACAAAGGAGCAGATGCCGCACTGGATGCAGAGCTTCTCGTCCCACACCGGGATGTCGATGGCGATGTTGCGCTTCTCGTACTGGGAGGTCGCGGTGGGGAAGGTGCCGTCGACCGGCATCTTGGAAACCGGCAGGCTGTCCCCCAGCCCGGCCACGATGACGCCGGTCACGTCCTTGACGAACTTGGGCGCCTTGGCAGAGACCGCGGCGGCCATCTTGAGCTTGCTGGTGGCCTTGGAGGGAACCTTGACCTCGTAGAAGTTGTTCAGGCCGGCCTCAACCGCCTTGTAGTTCATCTCCAGCACTTTCTCGCCCGCCTTGCCGTAGGACTTCTTGATGGCGTCCTTGATGGAGGTCACGGCATCCTTGAGCGGGATGATGTTGGAGATCTTGAAGAACGCGGTCTGCATGATCACGTTGATGCGGGGTCCGAGGCCGATCTCGTTGCCCAGCTTCACGCCGTCGATGACGTAGAACTTGAGCTTCTTGTCGATGATCTGCTGCTGCACCTCTTTCGGCATGGTGTCCCAGACCTCTTTTGGCCCGAAGGGGGCGTTGAGCAGGAAGGTGGCACCTTTCTTGGCCTTGGCCAGCATGTCGTACTTCTCCAGGAAGGAGAAGTTGTGGCAGGCCACGAAGTCGGCCTCCTGCACCAGGTAGGGGGCGCGGATGTACTTCTTGCCGAAGCGCAGGTGCGAAGTGGTCATGGAGCCGGCCTTCTTGGAGTCGTACACGAAGTAGGCCTGGGCGTTATTGCTGGTCTCCTCGCCGATGATCTTGATGGAGTTCTTGTTGGCGCCCACGGTGCCGTCGGAGCCCAGGCCGAAGAACATGGCCTCGTAGACGCCGTCCATGGGGTTCTTGTAGGCGTAGTCCACCTTCAGGCTGCTGTTGGTGACGTCCTCCTCGATGCCGACCACGAAGTTCTTTTTCGGCTTGGCGGCCTTGAGGTTGTCGAACGCGGCCTTGGCCATGGCCGGGTTGAATTCCTTGGAGCCGAGGCCGTAGCGGCCACCCACGATGACCGGGTAGCCGTCGAACTTGACCTTGCCTTCGGCCATGCCTTCGCCGATGGCGGTGCGCACATCCAGGTAGATCGGCTCGCCCAGGGCGCCCGGCTCCTTGGTGCGGTCCAGCACGGCGATCTTCTTGACCGTCTTGGGCAGGGCCTTGAGGAAGGCGTCCAGGGGGAAGGGGCGATAGAGGCGGATCTTGACCACGCCGACCTTCTCACCCTTCTTGACCAGGTTTTCCACGGTGTCCTGCACCACGTCGGCGCCGGACCCCATGACCACCACGACGCGCTCGGCGTCCTTGGCACCCACGTAGTCCACCAGCTTGTACTTGCGGCCGGTCAGCTTGCCGAACTTGTCCATCTCCTCCTGGACGATCCGCTCACACGCCGGGTAGTAGGCGTTGACGGTCTCGCGCCCCTGGAAGTAGACGTCCGGGTTCTGGGCCGTGCCGCGCATAACCGGCTTGTCCGGGTTGAGGCCGCGGGCCTTGTGCTCGGCGACCAGCTTGTCGTCGACCATGGCAGCCATCTCGTCGAAGGTCAGCTCGGTGACCTTCTGCACCTCGTGGGAAGTACGGAAGCCGTCGAAGTAGTGCAGGAAGGGGACGCGGCTGCGCAGGGTGGAGGACTGGGCGATCAGGGCGAAGTCCATGACCTCCTGCACGTTGTTGGAGCAGAGGAAGGCCCAGCCGGTGGAGCGGCAGGACATGACGTCCGAGTGGTCCCCGAAGATGGAGAGGGCCTGGGCCGCGATGGCACGGGCCGAGACGTGGAACACGGTGGAGGTCAGCTCGCCGGCGATCTTGAACATGTTGGGGATCATCAGCAGAAGCCCCTGGCTGGCGGTAAAGGTGGTGGTCAGCGCGCCTGCCTGCAACGCGCCGTGCACGGCACCGGCCGCGCCCCCTTCGGACTGCATCTCCACCACGGTCGGGACGTTGCCCCAGATGTTCTTCTCACCCACGGCGCTCTTGGCGTCGGAGATCTCGCCCATTACCGACGACGGGGTGATCGGGTAGATGGCGATGACCTCGTTGGTGGCATGGGCCACGTGGGCTGCTGCGGTATTGCCGTCAATGGTGACCATCTTCTTGCTCATGTACTGCCTCCTCTGTGGGATGTATGGTGTAAATACCAAACTTGAACTAAAAAACTGAACTCAATGGAACGCGGATCCGCACGGATGCGGCGGATTCACGCGGATTTTGTTTACGATTCTGGTTTAACTCATGAACTTAATTTTTGTTGTTGGCAATAATCCGTGCAATCCGTCCAAATCCGGCCTTTTCCGCGTTCCATTGCCTTTGAATCTTATAATTCATTCCTGCCCTGCAACGCCCACTGCACCGTCGCCGCGTCAACAAACTCTATGTCGCTCCCCAGCGGGATGCCGTGGGCCAAGCGGGTCACTTTCACGCCGTGGGGCTTGAGCGCCTTGGTCAGATACAGGGCCGTGGCCTCGCCTTCCACCGTGAAGTTGGTGGCGATCACCACCTCGCTGACCCCGCCCCTGCCGACCCGCTCCAGGAGTTCCCCGATCCGCAAGTCGGCCGGGCCTACGCCCGCCAGGGGAGATATGGCCCCCTCCAGAACGTGGTAGACGCCGTTATAGGCGTTACTCCGCTCCAGAGCCATCAGGTCCTGGGAGTTCTCCACAACGCAGATGGTGCCGGTGTCGCGGTTGCCGGTACAAATGGGGCAGGGATCATCCTCGGTGATGGCAAAACAGGTGGAGCATGCTCGCACCCTGTTGCGGACCTCCAGAAGGGCTTCCGCCAGCATCGCCAGGTTCGCCGGCGACTTGAGCAGGTGAAACGCAAGCCGAAGCGCAGTACGCTCCCCGACTCCGGGCAATTTCTTCAATTCCCCGACCAGCCGTGACAAAGAGGAAATTTTAGTTAGCATATTTCAGACCACAAATAAAACAATTTTTTATGTATTATAGCGAGGTTAAAAAATATGCCCCCCAGTATGGACAGGCCCGGAATAGCCGCGTACCCAGTGAGGAGCATCAGGAAAGAGCTTCGGCAGTCGCGGCAAGCGGACACACCCGGCGCCCGCTCTGCAACCACTCTATTAGCCGAACTAAAATATTTAGTCAAATTAAAAATTATAGCATCTCCTGCGAGGCACATGCAGCACGCCCCGGCCAGGGGCCGCAGGCTCAGAAAAGGCCGGGGATATTCATTCCGCCGGTGATCTTGGACATCTCGCCGGAAAGCTCGGTGTGAACCTTTTTCAACGCTTCGTTGACAGCGGCGATGATCAGGTCTTGGAGCATCTCCACATCCGTGGGGTCCACGGCCTCTTTTTTTATCGAAAGTGAAATAATCTCGTTCTTGCCGTTGACCGTGACACTCACCGCCCCGCCACCCGACGATGCCTCGGCCGTCTTCTGGCTGGCCTCCTCCTGGAGCCTGGCCATCTTCTGCTGGATCATCTGAGCCTGCTTCATGATATTCGCTAAACCCTTGGACATCTGTTCCTCCTGAATATGGGGTATATGGGTAAAACCTGGTTATAGGGCATCGGGGACGCGACTGCTCAGGTTTCCCGGATATCGGTGATCGTGCCGCCGAAAACCCGCAGGGCTTCGTTGATTACCGGATGCGCCGCCACTTCCTCCTTCAATCCTGCAAGCCGCTGCTCATGTTCGGTCTTTTTTTTTTCAACCAGGGAGAGGGGGGCATCGCCGGTTTCCGCCGCAATCGCCTTCACCCGGACCCTGGTCTCCTGACCGGTGAACTCGCGGGCCAGGGTCTGGATCTCCGCCAGGGATTCGCTGTCCTGGGCGCTGGTG